>NZ_JAKUSO010000100.1:0-6863 GCF_022449305.1 Oceanibaculum sp.
GGTTGTCATAATTGTCGCCCATGACACGGGCCAACGCCGGATCGACTTCCATTCCGGTCCGCGCCAGCTCGCGCCGGAAGGCGATGAATTCCCTGGCGGCCCGGTCCAGTTCATTGAAGGCGGCAATTCTTGACGGTTCGATCAGCAGGCGCCAGTCGCCCATATTCTGCTCGATCTCTGTAACCAGCGCCTGAATGCCGATAGCAAACTGCCGTGCTGAATCGGTGGTGTCGGACATATAGACACCGCGCGAATCCATGACCGTGGCATAGACCAGCGCATTGGTTCTCTCGCCCAGGATGGCGCGCTGCTTCGCCTGCTGCGCCTGCTTCACGATAGTGTTGTAACTGTCGAGGGTGGATAGGGTGATGATCGCAATGATGATCGAGGCGGCCAGCTGCACGCCAACCACCAGGAAGATTTTCGTTGCGATTCCCATCCGGCCCAGCAGGCCAACAACATCCATGAGACGATTCCCGTCCGTTTTAGGGACGAGGCTAGGCCGGATTTAGTTAAAAACTTATAAAGGACCGTCAGTTTTTCCGACAGCGTCAGTCTTTCCGGTAGCGGAACCGGAAATCGCAGTGGCTGGCGCCCTGCATCACCGTCTGGGTACGGGTCATTTCGATCTTCGGGTCATAGCCCTCGCACAGCGCGCCGTCGCGCTGGCAGGACAGCAGGTGGCCAATATGGCCCAGGCCCATCTCGTGATACATCTCGGCATAGGCGCAGCGGCGAATGTTAAAGTCGAATTTCTCGGCTGACTGTTCCAGCAGCTCGAAATCATAGGCACCGCCTTCCTTCCAGCGCTCGAACAGCACGGCGAAGCTTTCCAGGCTGGTACCCCCCTTCTCCTCCGCCGCAAATTCCCGCCCGCTGTCCCGCGCCGCCTGGCGGATCGCCTTGCCCAGCAACTCCTGCGCTTTCTCCCGGCCCAGCTCGCGCTCCAGCGTCTCGTAGATCGGCTTCACGATGCCGGCCTCGATGCGGCGCTGTTCCAGGATGGTGAGCTTCGGTCGGGACTCGGTCATGTCATTCCTATCCGCAGGGTTGCTTTCGGTAAGCGGCATTGTCCGGTGAGCCGCCCGCCCTGTGCAAGACCGCATGTCGAATCGTATGGACAGGCCGGGATGGCGAGCGGCTATGCTTGCCGCGCACGATAATCCGTGAAGCGGGAGGAACAACCAAGTGCCAGGCGTTCTGAGCAATCTGCGCGTCGTCGAGGTGTCGGCCTATGTCGCGGCCCCGCTGGGCGGCATGACGCTGGCCCAGCTCGGTGCCGATCTCATCCAGATCAGCCCGAAATCCGGGCGCATCGACTATAACCGCTGGCCGCAGACCGACGATGGCAAGAGCCTGTACTGGGCCGGGCTGAATAAGGCCAAGCGCTCCATCCGCATCGACCTCGCCCGCCCCGAGGGGCAGGAACTGGCGGCATCCCTGATCGCCGGAAAGGAAGGCGATGGCGGCGGCATCCTGATGACCAACCTGCCCTCGCGCGGCTGGATGTCCTATGAGGCGCTGAAGCAGCGCCGCGACGATCTCATCATGCTGAAGCTGACCGGCAATTACGATGGCTCGGCGGCGGTCGATTACACGGTGAACTGCGCCAGCGGCTTCCCGATGGTGACCGGCGACGGCACCCAGCCGATCAACCACGCCATCCCGGTCTGGGATATCGCCACTGGCCTCTACCTCGCCACCGGTACGCTGGCCGCCGTGCAGCATCGCCTGGCGACCGGCAAGGGCCAGGAAGTCTCCATCGCGCTCTCCGACGTCATGCTGGCGACGGTAGGCAATCTCGGTTACATCGCCGAGGCGCAGGTGACCGGCCGGCAGCGTCCGGCCATCGGCAACCATCTCTATGGCGGGTTCGGGCGGGATTTTGCAACAAAGGATGGCCGCGCCGTCATGGTCGCCGCCTTCTCCGACCGGCAATGGCAGAGCCTGCTGCGGGCCACCGGCACCGAGGACCGCATGCCGCATGTCGCCGCCGCGATGGGCGTCGATCTGTCGGACGAGGCCGGGCGCTATGCCGCACGAGACGCCATTGCCGCCGTGCTGGCGCCCTGGTTCGCGGCGCGGACGCTGGCCGATATCCGCCAGGCCTTCGAGGGCAGCGGCGTGCTGTGGGGGCCGTTCCAGGATTTCCGGCAGCTGGTCGCGGAAGATGTACGCTGCTCAACCGCCAATCCGTTGTTCCGCGAGGCGGAGCAGCCAGGCATCGGCACCTATTTGACGCCGCATATCCCGCTGTCCTTCGGCGCCGCCCCGCATGGCGACATCGTGCCGGCCCCAGCGCTTGGCCAGCATAGCGAGGCGGTGCTGGCCGATGTGCTGGGCCTGTCCTCCGGCGAGATCGGCAGGCTGTTCGACAGCGGCCTCGTCGTCGGGCCGGACCGGGAGTGACGGCGATGATCACCATCTTCGAGGCGCGCAAGATCCTGACCATGAACCCGGCCCGCCCGCTGGCCAACCATGTCGCGGTACGCGACGGGCGCATCCTCGGCGCCGGCAAGCTGGAGGAGTTGACCGGCTGGGGCGAGCACAGGATCGACCGGCAATTCGCCGACAAGGTGCTGATGCCGGGGCTGGTCGAGGGGCA
Organism: Oceanibaculum sp.; assembly: GCF_022449305.1. Lineage (NCBI taxonomy): Bacteria > Pseudomonadati > Pseudomonadota > Alphaproteobacteria > Rhodospirillales > Oceanibaculaceae > Oceanibaculum > Oceanibaculum sp. The sequence goes on from NZ_JAKUSO010000100.1 coordinate 2,606, forward strand.
CAGCCATATCTCCGAGGGTGTGTTCTGGCAGTCGGTCTATTGCGGCTATTTCGACCGCATGGACCCGGACGGGAAAATCTGGCCAGGCCTGAAGAGCGTCGATTCCGTGCTGGACCGGCTGCGCGAGGCAGATGCCAAGCTGAAAGATGCCGCAAAGCCGCTGAGCGGCTGGGCGCTGGACCCGATCTATTTCGGCAGCGCGCGCATCGGCCGGGCCGATCTGGACAAGGTCTCGACCGACCGTCCCATCGCGGTGATGCATGCCAGCGGCCATATCCTCAGCGTGAACAGCAAGGCGCTGGAGCTGGCCGGTTTCCTGCGCACCGGCATCAACCATCAGGGCGTGCCGCTGGACGCGGAAGGGCTGCCCACCGGCGAGCTGAAGGGGCCGGAGGCGATGATGCCGGTCGGCCGCCATGCGGGTTTCGACCGCGAGGCACAGGCCGGCGACGAGACAGGCCTCAGGCAGTTCGCCCGGCTGTGCGTGCGCAAGGGCGTGACCACCGCCACCGACCTTGCCAATCTGCTGCCCGACAATGCGGTGGCGATGATGCGCCGCGTCACCGGCGAGGACCGCTTTCCGGTCCGCATCGCCTCCTTCCGGCGCTTCGTCGGCATGACGCCGGCGGCGCTGATCGACCGCGCGCTGGAGCTGAAGAAACAGAGCACCGACCGGCTGCGGCTGGGCGGCATCAAGTTGTTCGCCGATGGCTCGATCCAGGGCTTCTCCGCCCGGCTCCGCTGGCCCGGCTATTATAATGGCCAGCCGAATGGCCTGTGGTACGTGACGCCGGAACATCTGGCCGAGGCGCTGGAACTGGCGCTGGCCAACGACATCCTAGCGCATATACACACCAATGGCGACGAGGCGACGGAACTGATGCTGGATACGCTGGAATCCGTCCTGCGCCGCCAGCCCGGCCCGGATCATCGTTTCACCCTGCAGCATTGCCAGCTGGCCGATGCCGCGCAGTTCCGCCGCATGAAGAAACTGGGCCTGTGCGCCAATCTGTTCCCTAATCATCATTTCTACTGGGGCGACCAGCATTACGCGATCACCGTCGGACCGGAACGGGCGGAACGCATGAATGCCTGCGCCACCGCGCTGGCGACCGGCGTGCCGCTGGCGATTCATTCCGATGCGCCGGTCACGCCTCTGGGGCCGCTCTTCACCGCCTGGGCGGCGGTCAACCGGATCACCGCCAGCGGGCGCGTGCTGGGCGAGGCCGAACGTATCTCCGTCGCCGATGCGCTGCGCACCATCACGCTGGGCGCGGCCTATACGCTGAAGCTGGATGGCGAGGTCGGCTCCATCGAGGCCGGCAAACGCGCCGATTTCGCGGTGCTGGAGGACGACCCGACGGAGATCGCACCGGAGGCGCTGAAGGATGTCCGGGTCTGGGGCACGGTGCAGGATGGCCGGGTCTTCGCCGCCGCCGACATCTGAGGCGATGGCGCCGCTTCCCGTAACCGTCATCGGCGGCTATCTGGGTGCCGGCAAGACGACGCTGGTGAACCATCTGCTGCGCCACCCGGACGGCCGGCGGCTGGCCGTGCTGGTGAACGAATTCGGTGACCTTCCTATCGATGCCGACCTGATCGAGCGCCGCGACGAGGACATGATCGCCATTGCCGGCGGCTGCGTGTGCTGCAGCTATGGCAGCGACCTGATCGAGGCGCTGGAGCGCATGCTGATCCTTGATCCGCGCCCGGACCATCTGCTGATCGAGGCCAGCGGCGTTGCCCTGCCCGGCGGCATTGCCAGTTCCCTGACGCTGCTCATGGGCTATCGGCTGGATGCGGTGCTGGTGCTGGCCGATGCCGAGACGATCCGTGCCCGCGCGACCGACCGTTATCTAGGCGATACAATCGCCCGGCAGCTCGCCGAAGCCGATCTCGTGCTGCTGAACAAGGCCGATCTCGTTTTGCCGGACGATCTTGCGGAAACCGTACACTGGCTGGAGGGGGCCAGCCCCAGCGCCCGCATCGTCACCACGACGAACGCGGCAATCGCCACCGGCATCGCCCTGGGACTTGCGGCAGGGCGCCCACCAGCGCCAAAGCATGCGCATCATCACAGCGCCGGTTATGACACGGACAACTTCCCAGTGACGGAGCCGGTTCAGGCGGAAGAACTGGCGCGCGCACTGGCCGACCCGGCATTATGCCTGCTGCGCGCCAAGGGCTTCGTCGCTGCTGCCGATGGGACGCTGCACACGATCCAGACCGTCGCGCGGCGCTGGAGTGTCTCCCCAGCACCCGCCGGCCTTGCGGGGCCGGGGCGGCTGGTCGCCATCGCCCTGCCCGGCCAGCTTGACCGCGACGCCATCCGCCGCGCTATCGAGGCGGCCAGCACCACCTGACCATCATTTCACCTCGACCCCGTCGGAGTGGTACATGATCGACAGGATCATCAGCAGATCGACCGTCACCCCATCGGCGGCAAAGGGCAGGATCATGTTCTGCACGAACCGGTGTTCCCGGTCATGGACGAAGGCGACCCGGCCAAAGCGATAGGTCGCGCGGCCCGTCTCAACCGCCGCCATGTAGCGGCTGGCGATATCCGGCCGCGTGCGGAAGGCGTCGTGAACCTCGTCAAGCCAGCGACCCGTCGGGTCCATGCCCAGCGTTTCCACCTCCATGGTGCCGGCCAGCCGGTAACGGAAGCGCGGGCCGGGCTGGACCACGTCCAGCATCCAGACACGCGGCATGATGCGCGCGATATCCAGCGGATCGAAGTGCTGGCGGCCCGGCAGCTGGCCCGGCGGGGTGATCTCCCGCCAGTAATCGTGAAAGCGGCTTATATCCGGGTGCCAATGCGTCCGGTCGGTACTGGCATCGACAAACACCCAACCATCGGTGAGCCCTTCCATGAAACCTCCCCCGGTATTTTTAGAAATTCTAATACCGAAAAAGGTTTATGGAAAGTTAACTAATAATTCTTCCAAAATACCGAAAAGGTTTTCGGAAATTATTATTCACGATTGTACCTGTCTATAAGGTACATCAGGATATATCAGGGTTTTCTTTCTTACGGTCTTCTTCCATCAGCTCGAACCACATCGCGTTCAGGATGGCGAAGGCCGCGGCAAGCGGCAGGCCCAGCACCCAGGCGAAATACCACATCGCGTTCTCTCCTCAGTAAGCCGTATCCTGGCTGTCCTCGATGTCCTTGGCGGTCACCTTGCCCCACAGCACTTTGTACACCCAGCTGGTATAGGCCAGGATCAGCGGCAGGAAGATCGCCGTCGCCACCAGCATGTTGAACAGGGTGGAATGGCTCGACCCCGAATCCCAGACCGTCAGGCTGGAGCGCGGATCGATGGAGCTTGGCAGGATGAACGGAAACATCGACAGGCCGACCGTCGAGATGATCCCGACCACGCTCATCTTCGAGAACAGGAAGGTCGAGACCTCCCGCCCGCGCAACAGCCCCAGTAAGGCGCCCAGCGCGCCCAGGAAGCCCATGGCCGGGGCGATCACCATCCAGGGATAAGTGGCGTAATTGGCAAACCACAGGCCCGGCTCCACCGCCACTTCCTTGCGTAGCGGGTTGCTTGCCATGTCCGGCGTGATGCCGGCTGTGATGCGGTAGCCGTCGATGCCGAGCCATATCCACACACCGCCCAGCGCGAACAGCACGATCACCGCCGCCGCCGCCAGCACGCCATAGTCGCGTGCCCGCCGGGCGACCATGCCCGTGGCTTTCAGCCCCAGCCAGCCACCGCCATGCATCACCAGCATCGCGACGCTGAGCACGCCGCACAGCAGCGCAAACGGGTTCAGCAGGCCGAAGAAGCCGCCCTCATAGAACGGCCGCAGCTCGTCGCTCAGCCGGAAGGGCACGCCCTGCAGCACATTGCCGACGGCCACACCGAACACCAGCGCCGGCACGAAGCCGCCGATGAACAGCGCCCAGTCCCACATCTCCCGCCAGCGCGGGTCGTCCCGCTTGGAGCGGTATTTGAAGCCGACCGGCCGCAGGATCAGCGCCGCCAGGATCAGGAACATGGCAATGTAGAAGCCGGAGAAGCTGACGGCATAGAGCGGTGGCCAGGCGGCGAAGATCGCCCCGCCCCCCAGGATGAACCACACCTGATTGCCTTCCCACACCGGGGCAATGGTGTTGATCGCGATACGCCCCTACAAATAAATCCACAAAGCGAAGAGCAGCAGCGTGCCCACCCCCATGTCGAAACCGTCGGTAACGGCGAAGCCGATCAACCGCACGCCCCGCAGAACCCCCCAGATCAGCATG
>NZ_JAKUSO010000101.1:0-6822 GCF_022449305.1 Oceanibaculum sp.
GGCCAGGTTCTTCACTTCGGAGGCCACCACGGCAAAGCCCTTTCCGGCCTCGCCGGCCCGCGCCGCCTCGATGGTCGCGTTCAGCGCCAGCAGGTTGGTCTGCTCGGCGATGTCCTGGATCAGCCGCACCACCTCGCTGATACGGTCGGCAGTGGTGACCAGCCGGGTGATGCCCTCATTGGTGCGCTTCGCCTCGGCGACCGCATCCTGAGCGATGTTGGCCGACATGGTGACCTGATCGGAAATCTCGCCGAAGGTGCTGTTCAGTTCCTCGGTCGCCGACGCCACGGTCTGCACATTGCCGGCCGCCTGCTGCGCCGCCGTCGAAACCGAGCTGGACTGCGTGTTCAGCATCTTGGCAGCATCGCTCATCGACGCCGAGGTCTCGATCATGGTCTGCAGGGCAAAGTTCACGCTGCCCAGCACATCCTTCACCTCGCTGTCAAAGGCCTGCGCCAGATGCTGCAGCCGCTCGGCCCGTTCGATCTGCACGCGCTGGCTTTCCGCCTGCTCCGCCGCCAGCCTGTCGGCCTCGATCATGGAGGTACGGAACACGTCCAGCGCCTGCGCCATCTCGCCCAGCTCGTTGCGGTAATCGGTGGCCGGTATCTCCACCTCCTTGTCGCCGTCGGCCAGGTGCCGCATGGCGTCCGTCATCCGGCCTACCGGTGCTGCGATGGCGCGCCCGACCAGGGCGGCAATGAGGATGGACAGGACGATGATTCCGACCACCGCGCCGATGACGATGAGACGTGCCAGATCGGCGATGCTGCGGGCCTGGGTCTCGGCCGCCTCGTAGGAGGCCTGCACGGCATCGCCCAGCGACGACACCATGGGATCGACGCGCGCGAACTCCGCCTGCAGCGCTTCCTCGGCTGCCTTGATCTGCACCCGCAGGTCGCCCACGCGCTGCATGTTCTCGACATAGACGGTGAAGCGCTTGATCAGCTCTTCCTTGTCGGCGGCATAGAGGTCGGACCGCTCCAGCACCTTCTGGAACTCCTCGAAACGACCCGCGATGGAACGCACGAGGCGCGGATCGACCTGCACCAGGAAGTCCTTCTCGTAACGGCGCATCATCAGCATGATCGCGGAAAGCTGGTGGTTGCGGAACTCGTCCAGCTTTTCCTCGGCCGCATCGATGGAATTGCGCAGCTCGCCCATCAGGCCGAAACGGTCGGTCAGGCCAATGGTCTTCCAGGCTTCCGCCAGGGCGCGGAACTGCTTGTCGTAGGAGGCCAGTCCTTCACGGATTTCTGGCAGCCCGGCGCGGATTTCCTCGCTCACCTTCGGCTGCATCTCCTCGATAGCGCCCGAGATCGCCGCCATCCTCTCGGCATGGCTGGCGATGCTTTCTTCCTTCTTGTAGAGCAGGAAATCCTTCTCGTGACGGCGGGCGTCGAGAAAGGCGTAGCGGATCTGGTCGGACAGCAGCTTGGCCTCGATCGCCCGGTCGGCCTCGCGCTGGTAGCCGCCGCGTATCTGGTCGCCGACCAGATAAACCGCAGTGAAAATCGCGAAACCGATGACGGCGATCAGCGTAATCAGCTGAACCTGGAAACCGATGCGTAGGGACTTCATACCCTCCCAATCCTTTCATTAGGAGAAAGGTGAATTTCCCTACGCTTCTATGTGAACTATCTTAAGAAATCGATAACCATATATTGCATTTATTTTATCTTGCGCGCGATCAGGAGACGAGTTCCGCGCGCTGTTTTTCCATCTGCTCGAACCGCGCCCACACACCATTGCCGCCATCCCAGCTGCCGCGGCTCGCACCCTTGGAATATTCCGTCGCGCGCTGCTCGAAGAAATTGGCGTGCTCCACGCCGTTCAGGATTTCCACCAGCCAGGGCAGCGGGTGCGGCGTGAGCTGCTTGTAGCCGGTGTCGGTCTTCTCGAAGCAGCCGAACACCGTGGGCAGGCGCAGCTGGGTCAGCCGCCAGTCAGCGATGTAGCGGACATAGGCCTTGATGTCCTCGGCCTTCATCCCCTCGATCTCGCCGATGCCGAAGGCCAGATCGACGAAATTCTCCTCAAGACCCACCATCGTCTTGGCGACGTCGATGATGTCGTCGCGCACGGCAGGTGTGACCGCGCCGGTCTCCCGGTGCCATTCGTGGAACAGCCGGATGATGCCCTCGCAATGCAGGCTCTCGTCGCGCACCGACCAAGAGACGATCTGCCCCATACCGTTCATCTTGTTGTGGCGCGGGAAGTTCAGCAGCATGGCGAAGCTGGCGAACAGCGCCATGCCCTCGGTGAAGGCGCCGAACATGGCCAGCGTGCGGGCGACGTCCGACACCGTCTCCACACCGAAAGTGTGCATGTAATCGGCCTTGGCGCGCATCTCCGAATAATCCCGGAACGCCTCGAACTCCGACTGCGGCATGCCCAGCGTCTTCAAGAGCAGCGCATAGGCGTCGATATGCACCGTCTCCATGTTGGAGAAGGCGGCCATCATCATCTGCAGTTCCAGCGGCTGGAACAGCGGGATGTAGCGCTTCAGGTAATTGTCGCCGACCTCGACGTCCGACTGGGTGAAGAAGCGGAAAATCTGCGTCAGCAGCGCCCGCTCCGAATCACTGACGCGGTCCGAGGCCCAGTCCTTGATGTCGCCGCCCAGCGGCACTTCCTCACCCATCCAGTGGGTCTGCTGCTGGCGCTTCCAGTATTCGTAGGCCCAGCCATAGCGGTTCACGTCATAGGTGCCGGTGGCGGTCAGCAGCCCAACCTTGCCAGTGCCGACCAGGTCGCGCGGGTTCAGATGGCCGAGATTTACTGACATGCCAGGCACTCCTCGTAATCGGTCGGGGCCTGGTTATCGAAGGCCGATTTCTCGCCCTCCTCCGCCTTGGCTTCCAGCTTGCCGGCGAAGGCGGCACGGCTGATCGACTTGGAGCGGCAGTAATACAGGCTCTTGATGCCACGCTTCCAGGCGGACCAGTGCAGCATGTGCAGGTCCCACTTGTCGATATCGGCCGGCAGGAACAGGTTCAGCGACTGGCTCTGGCAGATGAAGGGCGCACGGTCGGCCGCCAGGTCGATGATCCAGCGCTGGTCGATCTCGAAGGCGGTGCGGAAGGTCGCCTTCTCGTCCTCGCTGAGGAAATCGAGATGCTGGACCGAACCTTCCTTCTCCACGATGGACTGCCACACCTCGGCGGTGTTCTGACCCTTTTCCTCCAGCATCGTCTCCAGATGGCGGTTGCGCACGGAGAACGCGCCGGACAGCGTCTTGTGGGTGTATATGTTGGCCGGGATCGGCTCGATGCCGGCGCTGGTGCCACCGCAGATGATGCTGATGGAGGCGGTCGGCGCGATGGCGATCTTGTGGCTGAAGCGCGCCTTCATGCCGGCATCATGCGCGTCCGGGCACGGCCCGCGCTCTTCCGCCAGCGCCACCGAGGCGGCGTCGGCCTCGCGGCGGATCTTGCGGAACATCTTGAAGTTCCAGGACTTGGCGAGCGCGCTTTCGAACGGAATGCCGCGCGCCTGCAGGAAGGAATGGAAGCCCATGATGCCAAGTCCGACGGAGCGCTCGCGCATCGCCGAATAGGTGGCGCGCTCCATGCCGCTGGGCGCATTCTCGATGAAATGGGTCAGCACATTGTCGAGGAAGCGCAGCACATCCTCGATGAAGCCCGGCTCCTCGGCCCACTCCTCCCAGGTCTCGACATTCAGCGAGGACAGGCAACACACGGCGGTGCGCTCCTTCTCCTCCTGGTCCTGACCGGTGACCAGGGTGATCTCGCTGCACAGGTTGGAGGTGGACACCTTCAGCCCCAGCTTCTGCTGATGCTTCGGCAGGGCACGGTTCACCGTATCGATGTAGAGCAGGTAGGGCTCGCCGGTCTGCAAGCGGGTCTCCAGGATGCGCTGCCACAGCTGGCGGGCATCGACCTTGCGCAGCACCTCGCCGGTCTTCGGGCTCTTCAGCCCGAACTGGCCGCCATCGCGCACCGCTTCCATGAACTCGTCGGTCACGTTGATGCCGTGATGCAGGTTCAGGCCCTTGCGGTTGAAATCACCCGAGGCCTTGCGGATTTCCAGGAATTCCTCGATCTCCGGGTGGTGGATGTCGAGATAGACCGCCGCCGAGCCACGCCGAAGCGAGCCCTGGCTGATCGCCAGTGTCAGACCGTCCATCACATGGATAAAGGGAATGATGCCCGAGGTCTCGCCCGCCCCCTTCACCGCCTCGCCGATGGAGCGGACCTGGCCCCAATAGGTGCCGATGCCGCCGCCATTGGAGGCCAGCGCGACATTCTCGTTCCAGGTGCGCACGATGCCATCCAGCGAGTCCGGCACCGCGTTCAGGAAGCAGGAGATCGGCAGGCCGCGCGTGGTGCCGCCATTGGACAGCACCGGCGTCGCCGGCATGAACCACAGGCGCGACATGGCGTCATAGAGGCGCTGGGCATGGCCGATATCGTCAGCGAAGGCGCAGGAGACCCGCGCGAACATGTCCTGATAGCTTTCACCCGCCAGCAGGTAGCGGTCGGTCAGCGTCGCCTTGCCGAAGGCGGTGAGCAGCGCGTCGCGGTCGCGGTCCAGCTTCAGGTCGGACGGCTGCGGACGCGGCGCCAGCGGATAGGGCAGCGGCGCGCGGCGTTCCAGGTTCAGGGCCTGCTGATGCGGGAAGTCCGGCTCAGGCGGCTGCACGCGCGGACGCTGCTGCACGGGCCGAGGCTGTGCCGGGCGCGCCTGCGCCGGACGAGACTGGGAAGGCCCGCCCGGAGTCTGCGGAACGAGATTGCCGTCATAGTCGAAATCGAAAGCCAGAGAGGACATCGCTACCCCGTCGATCAGGTGGTGACAGGGCAACAGGTCATCCCGCGGGCACAATCCCCCTCCCCGCAAGCGACCCAAAGGACACCCCGCCCAAGGTCATTCGTCTGGTCATGGCAGGTCTCCTGGCTTGCGGGTCGCCGTTGCTTGCCCGGCCTTCCCGAATCCCGGCCTCGCTCCGGGCATTCAGTGGCATGAAAGGGCAAAAACTCGCCGCTCACAGTTGCGGGGACAGCTCCGGATTTAGCAGAAAACCCGCCGCACCGAATTCCCGTCTTAGCCCCAAATCTACCGAATCGGGGAACCATAACCACTAGATACGGTAGCGGTTATCCCAATACTGTCAAGGCTATTGTGTTCTTGACACAGCGCTTGTTCAGGCTGGAAGCAGTGCTTCCTGACCGATACCGCCGCGCACCGCGCCGGCCTCCACATGGCGCCACAGGACGCTGTGATCCTGCGGCAGCGGGCGGCTGTTCGGCATCGACAACCAGAGCCGGAACAGCAATCGGTCGCGGCCCTGCGTGGCATCGTCGGTGAAGGGCGTGCGGCCGTGATAGACGACATGGTTGTTCAGCAGCTGAATGTCGCCCCGCTCCAGCACCATCTCGAAGGACAATTCCTCCATCGTCGCCTGGAACAGCGCCAGAGCTTCCTTCTGCGCGTCGGTCATCGGCGGCACGCCCGGGATGAAAGCCGCTGCCTCGATATAGGTCAGCGAATAGTGGCTGGTCAGCTTGCCGTCGCGCAGCCCGAAGATCGGCAACGGATAGGCGACCTGCTCCGCCCCCTTCTCCTCGCCGAAGCGGCTGCGGTAATAGGGCTGGCACAGCACCTCCAGCAGGTCCGGCCGGCGCTCCCGGATGGTGTTATAGACCATGGGGGAGGAGCACAGCTTGCTGACCCCGCCATTGGCGGCCTGGCGAACGCACAGCAGGCCGACCACATCGCAGCGGTCGGTATGAAAGCGCAGCGCCCCGTTCGACAGGGTGCGGGCATAGGAGGACAGGAAGGTGCCGTTATCCTTGGTCTGCACCTGGCCATAGCGTTCGCCGACGACGCTGGCCCCCTCGTCGCGGATTTCGCGCATCAGTTCGCCACGGTTGTTCTGGAACAGCGTGTATCCCAGATGCTTGCCGAGGCCGAAATACAGCTTCTTCAGCTGGGCTTCCGAATAGCGCTCCACCGGGATGCGGCGCAGCTTCACCATGCCGCTGCCATTCTCCAGCTCCTCACGGACCGCCTCCAGCCTGTCGGCCAGCGCGCCCAGCGGGAAGCTCTCGCGGGTGATATCGTGCCAGGCCATGCCCTGCGCCTCGACATGGGCCAGCGCCGCATCCAGCGCCGCGATGTCCTGGCCCGTCAGCTCGACAATCCAGCGGTCCGACGTCGCCATCTCGGCGCCGTGCCAGACGCAATCGCCCTCGATCCTCGGTAATGCAGTCATTTCACCCTCCCGCCGGTCTTGATGCCGGTGCCGGCGATCATGTCACGCGGGAAAGCCGGCGGACAAGATTGCGCTACCAGACGAAACGGCCCATCAGATATGTCGGTCGCACAGGCTTGTCGGCGATGAAGCCGCGCCAGGCGGCCTCCGTCGGCAGGCTGTTGCCGCTGACGCCCAGCGCCGCGCCATGGATGCCGTCGGCCACCAGCGCGCTGTCGCAGCCGAAGCGGCTGGCCCCCGCAATGTCATGGCCCAGCGAATCGCCGACGGCGAGGATGCGCGCCTTGTCGGACAGGCCCAGGCTGCGGTAGATCGGCGGGTAGGGCTTGCCGTGCCACTGCACGCGGCCGCCGCGCCGCTCATATTCCTCCGCCACCAGCCCGATGGCCTCGGCCAGCCTGCCGCCATCGACGCGGTGCGTGTCCGGGTTGGCGCAGACCATCGGCAGGCCGCGCGCCAGCCCCTGTTCTATCAAGCCTTCATAGGCCTCGAGCAGGCCGGTCTCGCGGGCATCGCCGATCAGCAGCAGGAAATCCGCCTGACCAACATCCGCCACCAGATCGATATCGACGCCGTCCAGGAAG
>NZ_JAKUSO010000102.1:0-6757 GCF_022449305.1 Oceanibaculum sp.
CGCGCCGCCTGGTCCCGGCAAATGCGGAACTGGTCCTCGATGGAGGAAACGCTCTGATGGTCCGAGGAATAGCGGGCGTATAGCGCAACGCGGGTCATAAGACTTTCCTTTCTTTTCAAGGGCGGATTTCACCCGTCCGGTTCCCGCCCCTCTTCCTTTGGCCGGTTGTCGTTGGCCGCCCGCTTCCGCCGCTCCTGCTCCCAGGCCCTGATGTGTTCGCGGGCAATATGGCGGCCGATGGCCCGCGCGATGGTATCCAGGTGCCGCTCCGCTTCTTGCGCCGCCCCATGCTCGGGGCCGTTATCGTTCGCCGGGGGCGGGATGACCGCCGTCGCCTGGTCCTCCTTTTCCTTCATGGGCCGAGCCTTTCCAGTATTGGTGCATACCGGATAAGGATCGCGCAAAAGCGGCCGAGATCTTATAGCCGTTATATACCCTGTTCTTCTCCCAGGCCCTCTTCAGACAAACAACGCCTTCAGCATTTCTCCTTGCTCGGTATGCTTGGCTGCATTTTCAGCCTTGAGCCTGCGCAGGTTGAGAAGCTTCCATTGGACGGCGGGAAGCCGTTCGGCCTGGGGCAGGTCGATGAGGGCGAAATCCGGTTCGGCGTCGTGAAGCGACAGCAGGAACGCCGCGGACTTGCCAGTCAAGCGGCTTCGGATATCCGCGATCAGGCGCGTCCGCGCCGTTTCGAGATCGGACAGCGCGATCTCTTCCCGCGTCATCCCAACGAATTCCTCCGTGTACAGTTCTTCTATCGGGATAGCCGGCGGCGCCAGCAGTTCGTGCGGCGGACGGCCGGACGCGCAGGCATAGACCAGAAAGACCCGGAACAAATCGTCCGTCAGCCCCTCATTTTCATAGAGCAGGTGGACATCGTAGAGATCGCGCGGGTGCTGGCGGTCGAGGGCGGCATGCAGCTTGCCGGCAAAGAGGTCCTCGAAGGCGAGCACCGGCATCTCGGCGAACCCAAAGGCCTCCTCCACCGCGTCCGAAACCCTCATCGGCACCGGCGACAGCACCGTTCCGCGCATGACAGGCGAGGTCTCGATCTTCACGCTCGCCGCACCGCGCGAGGCCATGATGCGGGTTTCCAGGTTCCCGCCGCCGGCGATGCGCTGGAGCCGCACATCCCTGTTGCTGCGGCCGAATGAATCCATGATCCGGTCGAGCGTGGCATCGATATGCTGAAGAGAGACGGCCCGGTCCTCGATCGGCACATAGGTCAGATCGATATCGACCGACAGGCGCGGCATGTCCCGGTAGAACAGATTGATGGCCGAACCGCCTTTGAGCGCAAAGACCTTCTCGGCCGCAATGGCTGGCAGGAGGCGCATCAGCAAGCGGACCTGCTCGACATAGCGTTCACGCATGGCTCGCGTCCTCGTCCATGTCCTCAGGCAGAAGCGCCTCGGGCACATAGATCCGGTAGACCGGGTGCAGTTTTCCGCCCTTCGCCAGCGCGCGCGGGCCGGAACCAAAATCGATGGCGCTCTTGTCCAGATGCTTCACCCAGGCATGGGCATGCCGGTCGGCAAACACGAAAAACAGGCGCTTGACCTTGATGCTTCGGCAAGCGCGCAGCAGGGTCATCAGGCGCTTGGGGCGCAGGTTCGTCAGACCCTGAAAGATCATGTCTAGATTGTCGAAGGTCGCGTGGGCTGGCAGTTCGTCGAGAGCTTCGAGGATGGCGCGCTCGGGGGACGAAACCTTGAGCGGCCAGCGCCAAGGGCTCACCGTCGGGCCGTGTTCTGCCCCCGCCCCGGGCTCGCTCTCGAACTGGTGCTCAGCATTCTCGACGCCGGTAAGGTCTTCACCGAACAGGACGCGCGAGCGAACGACGAACTGTGCCTTGCCCGGAAGGCGGGCCAGCCAGGAGGGAACTTCGCCATAGAGATAGACACGCTCCCCGCCGCCAAGCGGCAGATAGTGGGCGAGCCCATGGAAGCCGAGCGCGCTCAAGCCACCCAGATGGACGTCATGTTCCATGATCCATTGGATCGACAGCAGCGAGAGCTGCCAGTCGGTCTCCGGTCGGACAAGCGGGCGCCCTGCCTGATCGGTATGGGGTAGCGGGCGACGGTAGACCCCGCGCACCACCCGCTCCAGCCAGCCCCGCTCGGCATAGTCGTGGATGGACTTGGGATCGATCCCGAAGCGCTTCAGCCACGCCGCATCGACGAGGAAGCCGGGGGGGACTCGCTCCAGAAAGGGCTTCAGCCTTGGCGTTCTTTGATGGCTCATAGCCATCAAATTCGCATATTTTGAAAATGCGCGCAACTCGTATTTCATATATATCTCTTTTCAATGGTTAATAACCATCAAAATATGATACTGGCAAAATATCCTATGCCATTGCCGACCGGGACGGGCGCGCCGGCGGGAACGACCACGGACGCGCGCCTTTCGAGAGCCCAGCAGGACCATGCACGATGATACGAATCCTCGGCACATGCGCTTATGGTCCGAGGATTCGTAACAATCTCCCTTGCAGGAAGGCTCGCCTTGCCTTCGGCGCCAGTGCCCTTCCTTGCGGATGCGTTCTTCATGTCACCCGGTCTCCGCGCTGGTACATCATGACCGATGGGCAGACCGCCTCCCGGCGGCGGCGCGGATAGGGCCCCCTGCGGTCGCTGCCGGGCATGAAGGCGCCGGGCAGCCGTGTCTGGGCGATACCCACCAGATCGACGAGGGCGGAGCGGAGCTGCGGCCAGGGAAACTCCGTGCATTCTTCGACGCTCTCGCCCTCGCGCAGCACGGCATCGAGCTTGCCGGCCACCCCGGCCAGTGTGTTGGCGGGGGTGGCCATCAGAACCTCGACCAGTTCCTGTTCATGGTCGGCAGCGGCCAGTTCCGCCCGCCTGGCGGCGGAATAACCGATCCGCTTATCCTCGGCATCCCAGCGCGCCTGATGGGCCGCCAGATCGGCCTCGGCCTGCGCGCGCAGCTCGGCCAAGGCGGGATCGTCGCCGAACAGCTCCTCGATGTCGCCGTGCCAGGAGACGGCAACGGTCGCGTCCTCGTCCGGCAGATAGACCTCGGCGTAGGGAAAGCCGATGGCCTCGACCAGTTGGGTCTCCAGACGCTGCTGCCTGCGGCACAGGGCAGCGGTGTCGAGATAGGCGGCCTGCCAATCGCGCCAGAGCGCCAGCGCGGGATCGGAGGCGGAGCCTTCGGCCGGTGCCCCGGCAGCCAGGGCCGCGGCATCCGCAAGCGGCAACACCACCGTGGCCACCGCCGTGCCCGAAAGCAGCATCCGGCGCGTGACCGAAGGAAAGACTCGTGTATTGTCGGAATCAGCCATGATCCGAGCTCCTTGAAAGCTTGGGTTGTGGTCAGGCTGCTGAAGGTGCTGTAACCACCGTCAGCAGCCGCTTCATATAATATGCACATTTGCACTTTTTACGCAACGAGACAACACAAAGCTATGGAAGTGACTTCAGCGCAAATCCGTGCGGCCCGCGGGCTGCTAGACATTTCGCAGCAGGAGCTAGCGGATTTATCGAAGGTCAGTTTGAGAACTATTGTGCAGATCGAGCGTGGTTCAAAGCCGGCGTCAGCATCGATCGTTCAGGCTCTTGTGCTCTCCCTCGAAGCGGCCGGTATCGAGTTCATTCCTGAGAACGGCGGCGGTCCAGGCGTTCGGCTGGCGCGGTCCGTTGACGGCGCGTGAACATCTAAGCGGAACGGGTAACTCTGACCGAAAAAAGACTTCCACTTGCGCAATCCTAGACGACTGCTTCGCGCCAGCGGAAGTTTGTAGCCGCAATAAGCTCAGCGAAAGGCAAGACCGACTTGGTGCAAAGACAGTGTTTTTCCTTTGACCAGTCTGTGTCGGCAAGGAGTCGCGTCTTCCCAGGCTACGCTACGCCATGGGAAACGGAGCTGGAGCTTGTGACCGGCACGCACTGATCAGGCCTTCGGTGACGAGAAGAAGTTGGCCGCCAAATAGTCTATCAATTCCGATCCCTGACCATCCTGCCTGAACCGACGCTGCTCTTCGAAGTCGATCGAGGGGAAGAGGCTGATGAACTGATGATCAGCGTACAGCGAGAGCAGGGCCTCAGGATCGAGTCCTCCCGTCCGTTGCCAAGCCATGATGTTGGCCGCTTCAATGGCCGCGCCGATTAGAACATCGGCCAACTGGACGGCCGGGCTCGTCCTGGAATCGACCTGAGTCACCTCTATGAGCTTGAGCGGGAATTTCAGGCTCGCGATCTCGGTTGTCCGGAACTCGATCTCCTCGTCGTGATCGATGAATCGCTGGATGAGATCGTGGTATCTGGTTAGATTCTTGGACTGGTCGTGCTCCACGCTATATGGCTCATCCGCCATCACCTCCATCCTGCTGATGAGGGACTGCAGCACGACAATGGCCGCGTCCGTGTCCACGCCGGACGTCGCTATCGCGGACAAGCATTCCGGTGCAGCGAACTTCGCCAGTGGCCCGAGGATCTCAGGCAGTTCTCGCCACCTCGTCGCTTGAGCTGCGGCGACGAGGTTCCTGAGGGCAGCGCTCGACTTCTCCTTCACCGCGAACTGGAATGCCGACATCAATTCGTCGAACGCTGCCCTCCCAAGCAGAGTCGGACGCGTGATGTGGAGGAGCGACCCCGCCGCGTAGTTCTGCCCATCCCGATAGAAGTCGACGCCACGCTCGTAGTAGAAAGGCTCGACCGCGTAAGGGCAAGGCCCGCGCGCCCTATGAGTTCGGCTGCAAGGTCTCGATCGCCACCCCGGTGACCAAGCCCAAGGGCGGCCAGTTCGTGCTGCACGCTGCAGCCCTGCACGGCAACCCCTATGACGGCCACACCCTCGGGCCCGTCGTCGCCGAGATGGAACGGCTCACCGGTGTCGAGGCCCGCCGCATACACGTCGACAAGGGCTACCGCGGCCACAACCATCCGCACAAGTTCAGGGTCTGGATCTCCGGCCAGGTGCGCCGGGTCACCACGACCATCCGCCGCGAGATGAAACGCCGCGCCGCCGTCGAGCCCGTCATCGGCCACGTCAAGGCCGAGCACCGCATGCAGCGCAACTACCTCAAGGGCCGCCACGGCGACCGCGCCAACGCCGTCCTCGCCGCCGCCGGCTACAACTTCAGCCTCCTCATCCGCTGGCTGGAGGCGCTCTTGCGTGCCCTGCTCATGGCACTCCTCAAAGCCCTGCCCACAGCTCAGGCCGCCTGAAAACTCGCCGGCGCGGATTCTTCACAGACGACCCTTTAGGCAAGGCTTGGGCTTCGCGTTTGACGCAGATCACTCCTCGCGTCCCGGACAATTGACCACGACGATTGCAGGAAGAGCCCGGCGATCACCGCCGCGACCGCGAGATCGGGCCAAGGCGTGCCGCTCCACCAAACGAGGCCCGCCGCTACAACCACGGCTGCGTTGCCGATTGCATCGTTGCGCGAGAACAGCCACACCGCCCGCACGTTGGCATCACCCGCCCGGTGAGGAATGAGCACGAGAGCGGCGGCGACATTGATGACGAGCGCAATCAGCCCAAACAGGCCCATCAATTCGGCTTCCGGCTGCTGCAGCACCAGCACGCGGTATCCCGTATTGGCGAGCACGCCCACGCCCAAAGCACCCAAGAACAGGCCCTGAATGAGTGCGGAGCGGGCGCGCCAAACCAGACTCCAGCCAATAGCGAGAATGCCGAGGAAGGTAATCAGGCCATCGCCGAGGAAATCGAGCGCGTCGGCTTTCAGCGCCTGCGATCCCGAGATGAAGCCGCCGACCATCTCAACGAGGCCGTAGCCGACATTCAGCAGGATGACGATCCACAGCGCCCGCCTGTAAGCCGGGGTGATGTGGCTCAGATCCTTCGGCAGATCGTCGATATCGCCCACGCTATCGGTGCTGGGACTATCCAGACGGTCGAGCCGGTAGCCGAGGCCGGCTACGGCCTGCTCGACCTCCGGCAGGTTTGCGCCGGGGTCGTCCACACGCAGCGTCATGATCTGTGAAGCGATCGAGACCTTCGCGTCCGCTACACCCGCCACCCCGCGGGCCGCCTTCTCGATTTTGACGGCGCAGGAAGGGCAATCCATGCCAGTGACGCGGAAGCGCACCGCCTCCGGGGTGCCATTAGTCGAAACCGTAGCACTCATCGGGTATGCTCCTTTTTCCTGAACGCCGGCGGGAGCGACGTTTCCAGCAGCAGGGCGGCCACGCCACACACGATAGCGGCGTCGGCCAGATTGAAGGCGGGCCAGTGGTAGGCGCCAATGTAGAAATCGAGGAAATCGGTCACCGCCCCGTCGTCCAGGCGGTCCAGCACGTTGCTGGCCGCGCCGCCGATGATCAAGGCAAGGGCGGCGCGCTGAACGGCGCTATCGCTCCTGAACGCCCACACGCCCAGGAAGACGATGATGCAAAGGCCGATGAACGAAAGAATGTAAGGACTAAACGGGGAGTCGGAGGCGAACAGGCCAAAGCTCATTCTGATCGGCCCCCACGGACGGGTCCAATTTGATTGTTAGTGCAATGATGGTCGTGGCGCCAGCGCGGGCGGCATCGCTGGTTGGGGTTGCAGGGCCGCCCGCGCGAATGCCGGGATGAAGACCTCCGGCGCCGGCGGCTTGTAGCCGAGCGATCCATGCGGACGCACGGTGTTGTAATGCCGACGCCAGCTTTCCACGATGATCCTGGCCTCTTTGAGCGTGTAGAAGATCTCGCCGTCGAGGAGTTCGTCGCGCAGGCGAGCATTGAAGCTCTCGATGTAGCCATTCTCCCATGGGCTTCCGGGTGCG
>NZ_JAKUSO010000103.1:0-6400 GCF_022449305.1 Oceanibaculum sp.
GCGGGGCAAGCGCCAGATGCTGGGCGTGGTCTGGCGGCTGGGTGGCGACAGCGCGGTGCCGGAAGCCCGGCTGAAGGACATTACCGGCGTGCTGGATGTCCCGCCGATGCCGGAAGCGCTGCGCGGCTTCGTCTCCTGGGTCGCCTCCTACACGCTGGCCGCCCCCGGCGCCGTGCTGCGCATGGCGATGAGCGTGCCGGCGGCGCTGGAACCGCCGAAGCCCGTCACCGCCTATGAAGCCGCGCCCGGCTTCGATGCGGAGGCGCTGCGCCCGACGCCGGCGCGCCGCCGCGTGCTGGCTTTCCTGGCCGGCCTGCCGCCGCTGCCCGCCGCCGAGATCGCGCGGCAGGCCGGTGTCTCGGCCGGTGTGGTGAAGGGGCTGGCGGAGGCTGGCGCGCTGCGTCCCGTGCTGCTGCCCCCCGCATTGCCGCCGGAACAGCCCGACCCGGACCGCAAGCGGGCCGACCTCGCCCCCGATCAGGCGACTGTGGCAGAAGCGCTGGCCAGCGGCATCGGGCAGGGCTACCGCGCGACGCTGCTGGATGGTGTCACCGGCTCCGGCAAGACGGAGGTCTATTTCGAGGCCATTGCCGCCGCGCTGAAAGAAGGCGCGCAAGTGCTAGTACTGCTGCCGGAAATCGCGCTGACGCCGCACTGGCTGGAACGGTTCGAGGCGCGCTTCGGCTGCCGCCCGACCGAATGGCATTCGGAACTGACGCAGGCGCAGCGCCGCGACAACTGGCGCGCCATCGCCGAAGGCAAGGCCAGTATTGTGGTCGGCGCGCGCTCCGCCCTGTTCCTGCCTTTCCCGGCGCTAGGGCTGATCGTGGTGGATGAGGAACACGAAAGCGCCTTCAAGCAGGAGGAAGGCGTCACCTACCATGCCCGTGACATGGCGGTGGTGCGCGCCTATCTGGCGAAGATCCCCATCGTGCTGGTGTCGGCCACGCCCTCGCTGGAGACCATGGCGAATGTGGAGAGCGGCCGCTACCAGCGGGTCAGCCTGCCCGACCGGTTTGCCGGCGCCGCCCTGCCGATGATCCAGGCCATCGATATGCGGGCCAGCAAGCCGCCGCCCGGCCGGTGGCTGTCGCCGCCGCTGGTCGAGGCGCTACGCGGCACGCTGGAAGCCGGCGAACAGGCGCTGCTGTTCCTGAACCGGCGCGGCTATGCCCCGCTGACGCTGTGCGGTGCCTGCGGCCATCGCCTGGCCTGCCCGAACTGCACCGCCTGGCTGGTCGAGCACCGGCTGGCCGGGCGGCTGCAATGCCACCAGTGCGGCCATACCGAAAAGCTGCCGGACCATTGCCCGGCCTGCGACAGCGAGGAAGGTTTCAAGGCGGTCGGCCCCGGTGTGGAACGCATCGCCGAGGAGGTGCTGCACCTGTTCCCCGAGGCCCGCTTTGCGCTGATCGCCAGCGACACGCTGGGCGGGCCGGCAGCGGTCGCGGAAATGCTGCGCAGCGTGCGCGACCGCGAAGTCGATATCCTGATCGGCACGCAGATGGTCGCCAAGGGTCATCATTTTCCGATGCTGACGCTGGTCGGCGTGGTCGATGCCGATCTCGGCCTGGTCGGTGGCGATCTGCGCGCGGCGGAGCGTACCTACCAGCTGCTGCACCAGGTGGCCGGGCGCGCCGGTCGTGCCGAGCATCCGGGCCGTGTGCTGCTGCAGACCTACGAACCGGGTCACAAGGTCATCCAGGCGCTGGTCGAGGGCGACCGCGACCGTTTCCTGGAAGCCGAGGCGGATGACCGCCGGCGCGCCGGAATGCCGCCCTATGGCCGGCTGGCCGCCCTCATCGTCTCCGGTGCCGACCGAAATCAGGTGGAGGCCACGGCTCTACGCCTGGGGCGGAGCGCGCCCCGGCAAGAGAATGTCCGCGTGCTGGGCCCGGCCCCGGCCCCCTTTTCCGTGCTGCGCGGGCGGCATCGCTTCCGGCTGCTGCTGCAGGCCCCGCGCGGGGTGAATGTGCAGACCGTGCTGCGGCACTGGCTGGCGCAGGTGCAGATACCGCATGCGGTGCGTGTTTCGGTGGATATCGACCCGTACAATTTCCTCTGATCCGGGCTTATGCCAAGGGCGCGCGCGCCCTGCCTCCCAATGGGCCTTCCAACGAGCTTTCCGGCTGCCCGAAAATGATTGTCGAAATGCGCGTGATTAGTGCCCCGCTACGGCTTGCACACCCCATACGACTATGTTAGACAACGCCCGGCCTTGGGGGGAGGGTTGCCTTCCAACAGGGTTCGGTATTGCTTCCGTCCCTTGGCTTTCCTTGACATTGGGCGGTGCGCGACACTCAGAGACTTAGGTCATCCTCATCAGAAGTGGGAGCTTCCCAGTTGGCGAAAGGGATGCAAGGCCTGTCAGCGATCGCCCAGCGTTATGCAACGGCGCTCTACGAGCTGGCGGAAACCGAAAAGACGCTCGACGACGTTGCCGCCGATCTGCGCGATCTGCGGCAAATGCTGGTCGACTCCGAGGATCTGGCGCGGCTCACCCGCTCGCCGATCCTGTCGCGCGACGAGCAGTCGAAGGCCATCGCGGCCATTCTCGACAAGGCCGGCGCGAAGCCGCTGACCAAGAAATTCGTGGGCACGCTGGCGATGAACCGCCGGCTGTTCGCCCTCCCCGGTATCATTGATGCCTTCCTGAGCGAGCTTGCCCGGCGGCGCGGTGAAGTCACGGCGGAGATTTCCTCTGCCAAGGCGCTCACCAAGACCCAGGAAAAGGCGCTCACGGACGCATTGAAAAAGGCGATCGGTTCCACCGTCGCCATCGAAACGAAGGTCGAGCCTGCCCTGATCGGCGGGCTGATCGTCAAGGTTGGATCACGCATGATCGATAGTTCGCTGCGCACCAAGCTGCAGCGGCTGCAGCTCGCGATGAAAGGGACTGCTTGATGGACATCCGCGCCGCCGAGATCTCCTCTATTCTGAAGGACCAGATCGCCAATTTCGGCACCGAAGCCGAAGTGGCCGAGGTCGGCACCGTTCTGTCGGTCAGTGACGGCATTGCCCGTGTCTATGGCCTCGACAAGGTCGAAGCCGGCGAAATGGTCGAATTCCCCAACGGTATCCGTGGCATGGCGCTGAACCTCGAGACCGACAATGTCGGTGTCGTGATTTTCGGCGACGACCGCGACATCAAGGAAGGCGACACCGTCAAGCGTACCGGCACCATCGTTGACGCGCCGGTCGGCAAGGGCCTGCTGGGCCGCGTTGTTGACGGCCTTGGCAACCCGATCGACGGCAAGGGTCCGCTGAAGGACGTGAAGCGTACCCGCGTCGAGGTGAAGGCGCCCGGCATCATCCCGCGCCGCTCGGTGCATGAGCCGATGCAGACCGGCCTGAAGGCCATCGACAGCCTGATCCCGGTCGGCCGTGGCCAGCGCGAGCTGATCATCGGCGACCGCCAGACCGGCAAGACCGCGGTGGCGATCGACACGATCCTGAACCAGGCCGCGATCAACAAGGGCGACGACGAGTCGAAGAAGCTGTACTGCATCTATGTTGCGGTCGGCCAGAAGCGCTCCACCGTCGCGCAGATCGTGAAGACCCTGGAAGATTACGGCGCGATGGAATATTCCATCGTGGTCGCCGCGACGGCCTCCGAGCCGGCCCCGCTGCAGTTCCTGGCGCCCTATACCGGCTGCGCCATGGGCGAGTTCTTCCGCGACAACGGCATGCATGCGCTGATCATCTATGACGATCTGTCGAAGCAGGCCACTGCCTATCGCCAGATGTCGCTGCTGCTGCGCCGCCCGCCGGGCCGCGAAGCCTTCCCGGGCGACGTGTTCTATCTGCACTCGCGCCTGCTGGAGCGTGCCGCGAAGATGAACGAGGAGCATGGCTCCGGTTCGCTGACCGCGCTGCCTGTCATTGAGACCCAGGCGGGCGACGTGTCGGCCTTCATCCCGACCAACGTGATTTCGATCACGGACGGCCAGATCTTCCTGGAAACCGGCCTGTTCTATAAGGGCATCCGCCCGGCGGTGAACGTCGGCATCTCCGTGTCGCGCGTCGGCTCCGCCGCGCAGATCAAGGCGATGAAGCAGGTTGCCGGCTCGATCAAGCTGGAACTGGCCCAGTATCGCGAGATGGAAGCGTTCGCGCAGTTCGCCTCCGACCTCGACGCCTCGACCCAGCGCCTGCTGGCTCGCGGTTCGCGCCTGACGCAGCTGCTGAAGCAGCCGCAGTACAGCCCGCTGCCGGTTGAGGAGCAGGTCGCCGTGAT
Source organism: Oceanibaculum sp. (assembly GCF_022449305.1). Lineage (NCBI taxonomy): Bacteria > Pseudomonadati > Pseudomonadota > Alphaproteobacteria > Rhodospirillales > Oceanibaculaceae > Oceanibaculum > Oceanibaculum sp. The sequence goes on from NZ_JAKUSO010000103.1 coordinate 4,238, forward strand.
CTATGCCGGCGTGAAGGGCTACCTCGACAAGATCCCGGTGGATCAGGTCAACAAGTACGAGGCGGGCCTGCTGTCGGAGCTGCGCGGCAAGGGCAAGGACATCCTGGCTGCGATCCGCAAGGAGCAGCAGCTGACCTCGGAAATCGAGGGCAAGCTGAAGGATCTCCTGGAGACCTACTCCAAGACCTTCGCCTGATCGCCTAGCGGACCCGGCAGCAACCAAGGCGAAAGCGGATGCCCAGCCTCAAAGACCTAAGAAATCGGATCAAGAGCGTCCAATCGACGCGCAAGATCACCTCGGCGATGAAGATGGTCGCCGCCGCGAAACTGCGCCGCGCACAGGAGCAGGCCGAAGCCGCCCGCCCCTACGCCGAGCGCATGGAGCGGATGCTGGCCTCGGTCGCCGGCCGGCTGCAGGGCGCCACCGGCGCCCCCAAGCTGGTTTCCGGCACCGGCAAGGACGATGTGCACCTGGTCGTCGTCGCCACTGCGGATCGCGGCCTGTGCGGCGGCTTCAACACGAACATCGTGCGCGCCGCGCGGAACCACATCCGCAAGCTGCTTGCCGACGGCAAGACGGTGAAGATCCTGTGCGTCGGCCGCAAGGGGCGCGACGTGCTGCGCCGCGAATTCCGCGACAAGATCGTCGATATGATCAGCTTCGCGGGCCAGAAGCGCCTCTCCTTCGCGGACGCCAACGGCATCGCCGTGCGTCTGCTGGAGATGTTCGAGGCCGACGAGTTCGACGTGGCGACGATCTTCTACGCGCGCTTCAGGTCGGCGATTGCGCAGATTCCGACCGGTCAGCAGATCATCCCGGTGGCGCTGCCCGCCAAGGAAGAGACGCAGGAAGCCTCCGGCTCCCAGGCGCTCTACGAATATGAGCCCGACGAGGAGCAGATTCTGGCGGCGCTGCTGCCGCGCAACCTCGCGGTGCAGATCTACAAGACGCTGCTTGAGAACGCCGCCGGCGAACAGGGTGCCCGCATGTCCGCGATGGACAGCGCCACCCGCAATGCCGGCGACATGATCAACAAGCTGTCCTTGACGTATAACCGCCAGCGCCAGGCGAACATCACCAAGGAGCTGATCGAGATCATCTCCGGCGCGGAAGCGCTGTAACGGACCGGCGCGGCAAAACGGATCGAAAGAGTGGAGTAGGCCATGGCGAAGAAAAATCTCGTTGGCAAGATTACCCAGGTGATCGGCGCCGTCGTTGACGTTCAGTTCGACGGCGACCTGCCGGCCATCCTGAACGCGCTGCATGTGAAGCTGGGCAAGAGCACCCTGGTGCTGGAAGTCGCCCAGCATCTGGGTGAGAACACAGTACGCACCATCGCCATGGACACGACCGACGGTCTGGTCCGCGGCCAGGAGGCTGTCGATACCGGCGAGGCGATCTCCGTGCCGGTCGGCCCCGAGACGCTGGGCCGCATCATGAACGTCATCGGCGACCCGGTGGACGAGCGTGGCCCGGTGAAGACGGCGACCAAGATGCCGATCCACCGCCAGGCCCCGGCCTTTGTCGATCAGTCCACCGAGACTGAACAGCTGATCACCGGCATCAAGGTGATCGACCTGCTGGCGCCGTATGCCAAGGGCGGCAAGATCGGCCTGTTCGGCGGTGCCGGCGTCGGCAAGACCGTGCTGATCATGGAGCTGATCAACAACGTCGCGAAGGCGCATGGCGGCGTGTCCGTGTTCGCCGGCGTCGGCGAGCGTACCCGCGAGGGTAACGACCTCTATCACGAAATGATGGAATCGGGCGTCATCAAGCTGGATGGCGAAGGTTCCAAGGTGGCGCTGGTCTATGGCCAGATGAACGAGCCCCCGGGGGCCCGTGCCCGCGTCGCGCTGACCGGCCTGACCCAGGCCGAGTATTTCCGCGACGAGGAAGGCCAGGACGTGCTGTTCTTCGTGGACAACATCTTCCGTTTCACCCAGGCCGGCTCGGAAGTGTCCGCGCTGCTGGGCCGTATCCCCTCGGCGGTGGGCTATCAGCCGACGCTGGGTACCGACATGGGCGGCCTGCAGGAGCGCATCACCTCCACCAAGAAGGGCTCGATCACCTCGGTGCAGGCCATCTACGTGCCCGCCGACGACCTGACCGACCCGGCACCCGCGACCTCCTTCGCCCATCTGGACGCCACCACCGTGTTGTCG
>NZ_JAKUSO010000104.1:0-5782 GCF_022449305.1 Oceanibaculum sp.
GGGTGGACCGGTCGGATATCGAGCCGGTCGATCTCGGCCGGAAGGAGCGCGCGGACCGTCCTATCGCCCTGCATGTCGGCTTCGAGCAGGATGAGAGCACCAGCGATTTCATGCGCTCGCTCGCCGCCAGCATGATGGGCGCACCGCCACAAGTCCGGGTCATCACCTACACCTGGGGCGGCATCCAGAAGGCGGGGGAGGTGCTGGTCAGCCCCTATCTGGGCGATGAGGGGCGCATCGTCATCCTGCGCGCCGGAAATGCGCCGCTTCGCGACTGGGTTACCGAGAGCGTCGATCTGAAGGCCGATTTCCGGCGCTTCTTCGGTTATGCGCCGCCGCCGGTCGCCTATATCGCGATTTCCGCCGACGCCGACGACCAGCCCGGCCACACGCTGGCCCGCATCGCCGATATCAGCTTCCAGGGCGCGGAGTGACGGGCAGGCCGGTCCGTCTTCCAGTTTTCCACCGTCATTCCCGGGCTTGTCCCCCTCGTGTCACCCCCGGGCTTGACCCGGGGGTCCAGGGGCGGTGCTCAGCCTGTGGCGATACAGAACGCGGCCCCTGGATTGCCGGGTCAAGCCCGGCAATGACAAGAAGAGTGTTAGATCAAACCAGAAAATTACCGGCCTGATCCCGCCGTCTTGACATTGCTGACGAGATTGTTGACAAATCTGTCATCATATTTCGTTGACGGGCCGGTTTGCCGGTCCGATCATCCCTTCCGGCCATCCAGCCCATCCGCCAGCCGTTCAAGAGAGGCCATCCATGGCAACCAATCAGCTTTCCGGCGCCGAAGCCTTCGTGCGCATGCTTCAGCACCACAAGGTGGAGATCGTGTTCGGCCTGTGCGGCGACACCAGCCTGCCGCTGTACGACGCCTTCTACCGCCTGGACCATGGCATCAAGCACATCCTGACCCGCGACGAGCGCTCGGCCTCCTACATGGCGGACGGTTATGCCCGCACGTCGGGCAAGGTCGGCATCTGCGAGGGGCCGAGCGGCGGCGGTGCCACCTACATCCTGCCGGGTGTGGTGGAAGCCAATGAAAGCTCGATCCCGATCCTGGCGGTAACCACCGACATCGCGGTCTCCTCGCGCGGCCGCTACACGCTGACGGAGCTGGACCAGAACGCGCTGTTCCGCCCGCTGTCGAAGTACAACACCGTTATCGACCGCTCGGTCGATATCCCGCGCACGCTGCGCGCTGCCTTCCAGCAGATGACCAGCGGCAAGCCGGGCGCGGCGCATCTGGGCCTGCCGTTCGACGTGCAGAAGGGGCCGGTGGACGAGAGCGATGTCTGGGCCGAGCCGGAGATGGGCAGCTATCCCTCGCGCCGCTACGGGCCGGACCCGAAGGATGTGGAGAAGGCGGCGGAGCTGATCCTGGCGGCGAAGAAGCCGCTGTTCGTCTGCGGCGGCGGCGTGGTCATCGCCGGCGCCGAGGCCATCCTGCTGAAGCAGGCGCAGGCGCTGGGCGCGCCGGTCGCCACCACCATCAGCGGCCAGGGCTCGATCGGCGAGGGGCATGAGCTGTCGGTCGGCGTCGTCGGCTCCAATGGCGGCGTGGTGGAAACCCGCGAGATCGTGAATTCGGCCGATCTGGTCATCTTCATCGGCTGCCGCGCCGGCTCCGTCACCACGGAGCGCTGGCGCTATCCGGCGCCGGGTTCGGCGAAGATCGTGCATATCGATGCCGACCCGATGGTGCCGGGCGCCATCTACCGCACCGACGCAACGCTGATCGGCGATGCGCGGCTGGCGCTGGAGGCGCTGTACGGCGCGATGGAAGGCGAGTTCAAGACGCACAAGCCGACCCAGGCCTGGGGCAGCGCCGTGGCGGATGCCAAGCGCAAGAAGTTCGAGGCGTTCCGTGCCCTGGCGCAGAGCAATGACGCGCCGATCAAGCCGGAGCGCGTGGTCGCCACGCTGAACGAGATCCTGCCGGAAGATTCGGTCATCGTCTGCGACCCCGGTACGCCGTGCCCCTATTTCTCCGGCTATTACGAGTTTCTGAAGCCGGGCCGGCACTTCATCTCCAACCGGGCGCATGGCGCGCTGGGCTATTCCATGGCGGCCGCCGTCGGCGCGCATTATGGCCGGCCCAGCGCCAAGACCGTTGCCATCATGGGCGATGGCAGCTTCTGCTTCACTGCTGGCGAGATGGAGACAATCGCGCGCATTGGCGCGCCGGTGACGATGATCGTCATCTCGAATTCGGTCTATGGCTGGATCAAGGCCGGCCAGAAGACCGGCTTCGACGCCCGCTACTTCTCGGTCGATTTCTCGCAGACCCAGCATGCCAAGGTCGCCGAGGCGTTCGGCATCAGGTCGTTCCGCGTCGAGGACCCGGCCGAGCTGAAGTCGGTGCTGAAGCAGGCCACCGAATATCAGGGCCCCACGCTGGTGGATATCGTCTGCCAGCCGCTGCACGAGGCGCGCGCGCCGGTCAGTGAGTGGGTGGCCTGATCGCTGAATGCCGACCGTGAACCGGGCGGCCTGGGTAAGATAGGATGTAAATTCCGTTGACAGGCCGGACCGGGACGAAAAGAGTTGGGACAGGAATTACGTTAATATCCAGGCTTTCACTGTGAAATGGCGTCGCCGGGCGGCGGCGCCGGGGGTCCGCTCCGGGCAGGGGCGGACGAAATGAAGGAGGCACACGCATGACCAAGGATTATTCGATCTCCCGCCGCGAGACGCTGCTCGGCAGCCTCGGCCTCGCCGCCGCCGCCGGTATGCTGGTTCCCAGCACCAGCGTCTTCGCGCAGCAGGCGAACCGCTGGGGTTCGTCCTCGATCGGTTCCACCGGCTACGTCATCATCGAGGCGCTGGCCTCGACGGTGAACAAGCACACCAAGCTGAAGAATTCCTCCATGGCCACCAGCGGCGGCGCCGAGAACATGGCGCTGATCGGCGAGAACCAGATGGAGTTCTGCCAGACCACCTCGACCGACTGGCAGCCCGCCGTGAATGGCGAGAAGCCCTACGGCAAGAAGATCGACGTCAACCAGGTGCTGGCCTACACGGTGTTCAACTGCACCCCGATGGTGCGCGCCGACAGCCCGATCAAGACCCTGGCCGACCTGGAAGGCAAGCGCTGCATGCCGTCCCCGGCCGGCAGCTCGACTGCGGCCATGTGGCGCGTTCTGTTCGAGGCGGCGGGCATCAAGGTGAACTGGACCTACGGTTCCTGGCGCGAGAGCTATGACGCGCTGCGCGCGGGTGCGGTTGACTGCATCCCCTCGTTGTTCACCAACAGCCGCCCGGCGCCGATCCTGACCGAGCTGGAAGCCACCACCCCGGTGCGCATCCTGCCGATCCCGACGGATGTCATGAAGAAGGCCCAGGCCATCAATCCGGGCGTCGTCTCCGGCGAGCTGAACCCGAATGACTGGAAGACCATCGACAAGCCGATGGATGTCGCTTCCTTCTCCGGCATCCTGGCCTGCCATCCGAAGATGAGCGAAGAGGACGTCTATCAGGTCTGCAAGGCGATCTTCGACAATGCCGCCGAGGTGCAGTCCATCGGCAAGCAGCTGAAGGACATCGATGCCAAGTTCGGCGCGCGATACCTGATGACCGGCTTCAAGGTCCACAAGGGTGCGGCCAAGTACTTCAAGGAAAAGGGCCTGTGGCGCGACGAGCTGACGATTGCCAGCTGAGCCGCGATAACATGATAGAGTATGGGGCGGCTTGGGAACGGGCCGCCCCTTACCGTATCCAAGTGCTGTAACTGACCGTTTCACCCGCTTCCCAGGAAAGCCACGCCCGTGACGAGTTGGACTGACCGCCTCGCCCGTTATTTCGTTCCCGACGAAACCCCGCATGCCGGACTCATCATTCTTGCCGGCCTGCTGTCCGTGGCTTTCGTGCTGGTGCATGTGTTCCAGCTGACCAATTATTTCCTGCCCGGTGGCCAGTTCAAGGTCGTGCATATCGCCGGCGGCATCCTGCTGACCTTCCTGGCGCTCGCGGTGAAGGACGGCACCAGCCGCTTCCAGCGCTGGCACTTCGTGGCGATGGCGGCGATCACGCTGATACCGCTGCTCTACATCTTCATCGAGCATGAGGCGATCACCACCGAGCGCCAGTTCATCGTCAGCGATGTCGATATCGGCATCGGCGTGCTGTTCCTGCTGCTGGCGATGTATGCCGCCTGGCGCGAATGGGGCTGGATCATGAGCGCACTGGCGGTGGCCACGCTGCTCTACGGTTATTTCGGCTATCTCATTCCGGGCGACCTGTTCTTCCATGCCGGCATCGGGCTGAAGCGGCTGCTGGGCTATACCTCGATTCCCTATTTCCAGGGGCTGCTGGGCGGCCTGTCGGAGCTGTCGGCGGGGACCATCTTCCCCTTCATGCTGTTCGCCGCGGCGCTGGAGATGACCGGCTGCGTCGATTACATCATGGGTGCCGCCTACCGCATTGGCGGCAAGACCCGCGCCGGCCCCGCACAGGTTGCCGTGGTCGGCAGCGGCATGATGGGCATGGTCTCGGGCTCTTCCGTCGCCAATGTCGCCTCGACCGGCGCGCTGACCATTCCGCTGATGAAGCGTTTCGGCTTCAAGGGCGAATTCGCCGGCGCGGTGGAGGCGGTGGCCTCGACCGGCGGCCAGATCACCCCGCCGATCATGGGGCTGGCGGCCTTCCTGATCGTCGGCATCACCGGCATCCCCTATGTCGAGATTGTAAAGGCGGCGGTGTTCCCGGCGCTGATCTACTACGCCTATCTGATGGTCGCGGTGCATATCCGCGCCATCAAGCGCAACATCGACGTGCGCGACCGGGCGGAGGAGCTGCAGAAGGAATTCCTGCCGGAGCCGTTCCTGAAGGCGACGGTGCGCAACATCCCGTTCTATGTCGCCATCACCTATCTGGTGGTGGTGCTGATCACCGGCCGTTCGCCGGGCGGCGTCGCCATCGAGGCGACCGGCATCCTGGTCGGCCTCACCATCCTCCGCGACTTCGTGATCGGCTGGGACGGTCTTGCGGGCCGCATCGCGCACACCCTGCAGATGCTGGGGCGCATCGGCTATAACGGCGCGCTGCGCGGCGCGCAGGTTGCCATCGTCGTCGCCGTCATCGGCGTGCTGGTGGATATTCTGGTCGTCACCGGCTTCGCGCAGAAGCTGTCCTTCGCCATGCTGGACATGGCGGGCGGGGAGCTGTGGCCGCTGCTGCTGATCGCCGCCGTCTCCTGCCTTGCCTTCGGTCTCGGCCTGCCGACCTCTGCGGCTTACATCCTGGTGGCGCTGCTCGGCGCCCCGGCGCTCATCGAACTGGGTGTGCCGATCCTGGCGGCGCACATGTTCGTGTTCTTCTTCGCCAATGTCTCGGCGATCACCCCGCCGGTGGCGGTGTCCTCGCTGATCGCGGCGAAGATCGCCGGTGCCTCCTATTTCAGGACCGGCATGATCGGTGTGCGGCTGGGGCTGCCGGGCTTCCTGCTGCCCTTCCTGTTCGCCATCCATCCGGAAATCCTGGGGATCGACAGCTCATTGCCCTATGTGGCGATGGTCTCATTGATGGCGTTCATCGGCGTGATGTCGCTGAACCTGATCCTGGAAGGCCACTACATGCTGCCTGTGAACTGGGTGCAGCGCGCCTTGCTGCTGCCGGCGGCTGGCGGGCTGCTGATGCCGGGGCTGACCAGCTCCGCCATCGGTCTCTGCTTCTTTGCTGGGGTAACTGGCTGGCAGTATCTCGATCTGAAGCGGCAGAAAGCGGCGGCGGCCTGACCGCCGCCGGGCGTCCTATCCTGTCTAGCCTCGCCCCATTTAGC
>NZ_JAKUSO010000105.1:0-5123 GCF_022449305.1 Oceanibaculum sp.
CCCTGGACGGAGAAGAGGAAACGCCCGAAAGCTTCTCCGAAGATACAGCGATGGCAGACTTCGACCCGGAAGGCCCGCTGATTCCAGACGCGGATGACGGGCTGGAAGAGCCGAAAGACTGAGCCTGTCCGGCCCTAAGGCCGGGCGCTGCCGGCGCGCGACCGGTTCCGTGCGGACAGGGCGATCCCAAGCAGAGTCTGCCCAGTAATGGCGTCCGCGGGCAGGCCGGTGGTCTTGCACTGCATTTCCGCTTCCACCAGCCGGTTCATCGCCTCGGCCAGCCGGTTGGCTGGCCAGCCGCGCAGCTGGCGGCCCAGCCGGTCGGAGACTTTCCAAAGCGCCCCCCGAAAGCCGGCAGCCTTGAAGGCGGCGTCGATGGACTGGCCGCCTGCCACCAGATTTCCGGCCAGATGCAGGACGCGCAGATGCTGCTGCGCGGCCCGCAGCACCGGCTGGAAATTCATCCCTTCGGCACGGGCGCGGGTGAGGGCGCGATCCAGCGACTCCGGATCGCCCTCGGCCATGGCGAAGACGATATCGTCGAGCCGGAGTGCTGCATTGTCGCCGATGGCCTGGCGCGCCTCGTCCAGGGAGATGGTGCCGCCTTCGCCGACATAGAGGATCAGTTTGTCCAGCTCCATCCGGGTCAGCATACGGTCGGCGCCCAGGTGATCGGCCAGGAAGGCGATGACGTCGTCGCTGCAGCGGATATTGGCCTGCTGCAGATGGCTGCGGACAAGCCCGCGCAGATCGCGTTCTTCGTCGGCGTAGCAAGCGATGATGGCAGCGTTGCGCGCACCTTCGAAAAGTTTCCGCAATTTGGAGCCGGCGGCCAGTGATCCCGCTTCGGCGACGACAAGGAAATCGCCCTGTATCGTCTCCAGCATATTCTGGAAAATCTCGGTATTGCCGTCACCGGCATCGCGTACGCGGATCAGCCGCCGACCGCCGGTCAGGGAGAGCGCGGCCGCCTCGTCGGCCAGGCGGGCCGGATCGTCGCGCAGCTGTGCGCCCGTGAGATCGGCCAGACGAAACGGATCATCGAAGCCGGGCAGCACGGTATGGCCGAGCCTGTCGGCAAATTCCTTTATCTTTCCGGTATCTGGCCCGAAAAGCAGCACCGCTCGTATGGCCGGGTCGGGTGCTTTGAGAAAACCCTCGATCTGGCGGTCGCTGATCTTCATCCGCCGTTCCGCCCCTAGTTCGCGGACTTCGCCTGGCGGTCGAAATAAATGCCGAGGCGGACCCGCATATCGTCACTGATCGCCTCGACAGCGCGGTTTCGCGCGTCATCCTCCGCGACCAGATTGGCGAATTGCGAGCGCACGAGGTTGTAGCTGGCCGTAAACCGACTCTGCCCGCTGTAGAGCACGGCATTGGTCGCCGCATCCTGCAGCGTGTAATTCGCGATCAGCTGAAGGTTCGCCAGCGTCGCCGAGGCATCGTCACGAATCGCCAGGTCAGTGCGGATCTCGTTGAGCCGCGTAGCGAGCCGATACTTTGTAGTGGCGGCACCGCCACGCGGATTCAGCCGCACACGCAGCTGGTTTTGCAGCTCCTGCCCGACGCGGTCCGGAATCGGCACGATCTCGATCGCCGCCATGTGCTGAACCGCGGAGGCGCTGTGCGCCCGTTCGCCATAGAGCGGACGGAACCCGCACGCGGTCAGCAGCAGCGCCGCCGCGAGCAGGGACAGCGCGGCTATGCCATTGGTTCTACGCGACAACATTGACGATACGGTTGGGCACGACGATCACCTTGCGCGGGGGCTTCCCCTCAAGCTGCTGCAGGACGGCCGGAAGCGCAAGGGCGGCGGTCTCCGCCGCTTGCTTGTCTACATCGCGCGGCAGCTCGATGGTGCCGCGCAGCTTGCCATTCACCTGGACAGCGATGGTCACGCTGTCATCGACCAGCATTGCCGGATCAGCTTCGGGCCAGGCGGTTTCCGCCAGCAGTGTGGTCTGGCCCAGCAGACTCCAGAGTTCCTCCGCCAGATGCGGCGTCATCGGGCCGATCAGCTGCACCAGCACTTCCAGCCCGCGCCGCTTCATCCAGCGGCTGCCTTCATCCTGCCCGTCCATATCCTCCAGCTGATTGCTGAATTCGCGGATGCGCGCGACGGCCTTGTTGAAGTGGAACTTGTCGAGATCGTCGGAAACGCCGGCGATGGTCTTGTGCATCGCCTTTTCGGCAGCGGCCGCCTTGCCCTCAACCGTTGCCGGTCGGGCGGTGCCTGCGGGCGCCAGCGCCTCCAGCCCGTCCTCGATCAGCCGGTGCAGGCGATTCAGATAGCGCCAGGCGCCATCGATGCCGGCATCTGTCCAGTCCAGGTCGCGTTCCGGCGGACTGTCGGACAGCATGAAGAGCCGGGCCGTGTCGGCACCATAACTGTCGATGATGTGCACCGGATCGACGACATTCTTGCGCGACTTGCTCATCTTCTCGGAACGGCCGACGGTCACGGGACGACCGCCTTCGACCGTCACGACGCTTCCGTCGGCTGCCTTCGTGACCTGCGAGGGGAACAGCCATTTGCCATTCTCGTCCTTGTAGGTCTCATGGCAGACCATGCCCTGGGTCAGCAGGCCGGCGAAGGGCTCTTCCACGTCGGTATAGCCGCACTTTTTCAGCGCCCGCATGAAGAAGCGCGAATAGAGCAGGTGCAGCACGGCATGTTCGATGCCGCCGATATACTGGTCGACCGACAGCCAGTAGCCTGCCTTGTCGCGGTCAAAGGCCTTTTCCCCGCGAGCATCGGCGAAGCGAGCGAAATACCAGGAGGATTCGAAGAAGGTGTCGAAGGTGTCGGTCTCGCGGTGCGCGGGCTTGCCGCAGGACGGGCAATCGACATGCTTCCAGGTCGGATGGCGATCCAGCGGATTGCCGGGCGCATCGAAGGTGACATCCTCCGGCAGGGTCACCGGCAGCTGGTCTTCCGGCACCGGCACGATGCCGCAATCGGCGCAATGGATGAAGGGGATCGGGCAACCCCAGTAGCGCTGGCGCGATACGCCCCAGTCGCGCAGGCGATAGCTGACCGTGGCCTGGCCGTCGCCGCTCTGTTCCAGCGTCTCCGCGATGCGCTTCTTCGCCTCCTCGACCGGCAGCCCGTCCAGGAACCGCGAATTGAACAGTACGCCCTCGCCGGGGAAGGCGATATTGCCAATCTCGACAGTTTCCGCATCGGCCGGACGCACGACGGGGATGACCGGCAGGTCATACTTCCGGGCGAAATCCAGGTCGCGCTGGTCATGCGCGGGACAGCCGAAGATCGCGCCGGTGCCATATTCCATCAGCACGAAATTGGCGACATAGATCGGCACCTGCCAGGACGGGTCGAGCGGGTGGACTGCCTTCAGCCCAGTGTCGAAACCCTTCTTTTCCGCCGTTTCAATGGCCGCCTCGCTGGTGCCGATGCGGCTGCACTCGGCGATGAAGTCGGCCAGCGCGGCATTCTTCGCCGCCAGCTCGCCGGCCAGCGGATGATTGGGCGAAATCGCGCAGAAGGAGGCGCCGAACAGCGTATCCGGGCGGGTGGTGAAGACTTCCAGCTTCTCGTCCCGTCCCGCAATCGGGAAAAACACCCGCGCACCTTCCGACCGGCCGATCCAGTTGTGCTGCATCAGCCGCACCCGGTCCGGCCAGCGCTCCAGCGTCTGGATCGCCTGCAGCAAATCCTCGGCATAGTCGGTGATCTTAAGGAACCACTGCGACAGCCGCTTCTTCTCGACCGGCGCGCCGGAGCGCCAGCCCTTGCCGTCGATCACCTGTTCGTTGGCCAGAACGGTATTCTCGACGGGGTCCCAATTGACCCAACTTTCCTTGCGATAGGCGAGACCCGCCTTGTGGAAGTCGAGGAACATCTTCTGCTCATGCCGGTAATAATCCGGATGGCAGGTCGCGATCTCGCGCTCCCAGTCATAGGACAGGCCCATGCCCTGCAGCTGGGTACGCATCGAGGCGATGTTCTCGTAGGTCCATTTGGCCGGGTGGACCTTGTTCTCGATAGCCGCGTTCTCTGCCGGCAGGCCGAAGGCGTCCCAGCCCATCGGGTGCAGCACATTGAAACCACGCGCCTTCTTGTAGCGTGCGACCACATCGCCCAGTGTGTAATTGCGGACATGGCCCATATGGATGCGCCCCGACGGGTAGGGGAACATCTCCAGCACGTAATATTTCGGCCGGGAGGCGTCTTCCGTGACATTGAAGCAGCGCTTCTCCGTCCAGATACGCTGCCACTTCGCCTCGGTTTCCTTGAAATTATAACGTGCCATCTCGCTCGGCCTGATAAGTCGCGGGTCCGCGTCGCGCGGTTTCGGCCGGGATTATTCGCCCAACAGCGGGGGCAAAGGCAAGCCGTTCGATGGTTTCTCGGCGGTCAGGCCCCCTAGCGCTGGGCGCTGGAAACCCGAAGCTGCCGCGCCCGGGTCAGGACAGTGTTCTCAAGCTCGGTGCCGACCGAGGGCTCCACGGCGGCATCCTGCCACTGGCCGGTGGTCGTGCGCTGCTGCCGGAAGATCGCGGCGCGGATACCGTCCGCCCGCAAGGCGCGGTCCAGAATGAACAGGTTAACCTTGAAGCGCTCGGCAGGGTTTTCCGGCGCGGAATACCAGTCGGTGATAATGACGCCGCCGAACGGATCGGCCGAAGCGATCGGCATGAAGGACAGCGTATCCAGTGAGGCGCGCCAGAGATAGGCATTCACGCCGATGCCGGTACCGCCGGCCGGCGTTTCTTCTTCGCTGCCGAACAGGCTGAGGCCACCCGGCCCCAGAATGCTGCCATTGTCTTCCTTGCCATAGATGCTGGGGTTGGTATCGCCCGGACGCATTGTCGGATATTCGTATGCGGTCTCGCCGCAGCCGGCGAGAAGGGCGGCCAGCAGACCAGCGATAAGGAAGCTTTTGGTGTAACCTGGGGCGAAATCTGTGATGCGGGCCACGGTCGATCCAATCCTGTTCCTGCAAATTGCCAGCAAGCGCTATTCTAATGCCACGAACCGGTCAAGAGTAAGGCAAAAACGACGGCGTCCTTCAGGCCATCTATAAGCTCTTCGGGTGTAAGCATCTGGATATGAAGGACATATGAAAGCGCCAAAATGTGTCATTGCTGCAACATGTGTG
>NZ_JAKUSO010000106.1:0-4732 GCF_022449305.1 Oceanibaculum sp.
GTGCTGCAACCGCGGATCGCGCACCTAGGGCCCCGCACGGGCGCCGGCGCCGAAGGCGGCGCGCCGGGCGAGGATGAAGCCGAGCTGGCGGAAGCCGAAATCCTGCCGCCATCGGCCGGGGGACGGCGTGTCCTGTCAGCGGCGCGGGAAACCGACGACCCGATGCTGAACCCGCGCGAAATCCTGGAGATCGTCCGCGAGGGGCTGCGCAACAACCGCATCGAAATCATGATGCAGCCCACCGTCACCCTGCCGCAGCGCCGGGTGATCCATTACGAATGCCTGTCGCGCATCCGCACCAAGACCGGCCTGCTGATCACCCCGGACCATTATATCGGCATCGCCGAGGAGGAAGGGCTGATCGGCGCCATCGACAATATGACGCTGTTCCGACTGGTGCAGCATGTCCGCCGCCATCGCGGCCCGATGGCCGAAAGCCGGTTCTTCTGCAACATCTCCAACCGCTCACTGGAGGATGCCGGATTCTTCGAGCAATTCAGCGACTTCCTGACCGCCAACGCCACGCTGGCGCAATCGATTGTTTTCGAATTCGCCCAGGAAGGCTTCCCGGCGGAGCCCTCGCCGATCCGCGACAAGCTGCTGGCCTTGTCGGAGGCCGGTTACCGCTTCTCGCTCGACCACATCACCGACCTCGACATCGACCCCGAGGAATTCGCGGCGCTGGGCTTCAAGTTCCTGAAGATCGACGCAGCGCTTCTGCTCTCCTATGCAGAGCATGAACCACCGCTGCTGGATATCGGGCTGCTGAAAGGCGCACTCGACCGGGTCGCGATGGACCTGATCGTCGAGCATGTCGAAAACGAGGACATCTTGCTGCGCCTGCTTGACCATCCGGTGGATTTCGGGCAGGGCTACCTCTTTGGCGGCCCGATGGTCGAAGGGCGCCGGCCGCGCTGATTTTCCGACCGTACTGTAACCAAGGATACCGGGGAATCATGTCCGTCTCCCTCCAGCAGCCTGCTGACCGGCAGCCGCCGCTTCTCTCCGGCGTTTCGGAGATCGCCGCCGACTATGACGGCTATATCCTCGATGTCTGGGGCGTGCTGTACGATGGCGGGGCCGCCTATCCGGGCGTGGCCGAGTGCCTCACGCAGCTGAAGAAGGCCGACAAGCGCATCGTCGTGCTGTCCAACGCGCCGCGCCGCGCGCAGGTGGTGGTGGACCGGCTGACCAATCTGGGTATCGGGCGGCATCTCTATGACGAGGTGCACACCTCGGGTGAGGAAGCCTTCATCGCGCTGCGCGACCGCACCGACGATTTTCACCGCACGCTTGGCAAGACCTGCGTCGATACCGGCGGCGACCGTTTCCTTGGGCTGCTGGATGGCAGCGGTGTGGAGGTCGTCACCGATCCGGCGGCAGCCTCCTTCGTGATCGCCACCGGCCCGCTGGAGGGCACCGATCCGATCGAGCGCTACGACGATCTGCTGTCGCGCTGCCTTGATCGCGGCCTGCCGATGCTGTGCGCGAACCCGGACCTGGAAGTGCTGCATGAGGGCGCGCGCCATCTCTGCGCCGGCTCCATCGGCGCGCGATACGAGCAGATGGGCGGCTTCGTGCATTATTACGGCAAGCCGCACGAGGCGGTGTACGCGACCTGCCTGCGCCTGATGAACATCGAGGACCGCAGCCGCATCCTGGCGGTCGGCGACAATCTGGAAACCGATGTGAAGGGCGGCCGCGCGCATGGCACCGGCACGCTGCTGGTGGCCGGCGGCATTCATTGCGACCGGCTGGAGATCACCATGGGCGACCGCCCCGACCCGCAGCGCCTGACTGCGCTCTACGGGGAATACGGCCTCACCCCGACAGCGACCGTTCCCGCCTTTACCTGGTAGAGAAATGACCCCCGGTGCCCGCATAACAGCCGCCATCGAAGTGCTCGAGGCGGTCACGGCCGGTGACGTGCCAGCCCCCGTCGATTCCGTGCTCGGCAATTACCTGAAGCAGCGCCGCTACATCGGCAGCAAGGACCGCACCGCTATTCAGGCGCTGGTCTATGGCATTTTCCGCCGGCGCGCGCGGCTGGGCTGGTGGCTCGAGCGCGCCAAGGCAAAGGCGCTGCCACGCAACCTGCTGATCGCGCATCTGCTGCTGATCGAGAAGCTGACCGGCCCGCAACTGCGCAGCCATTTCGATGGCCGCCACTACCATCCCTATCCGCTGGAGGGCGGCGAGACCGTGCTGGCCGACCGGCTGGAAGGCAAGTCCATCGACCATCCCGACATGCCGGAAGCGGTGCTGCTGGAATGCCCCGGCTGGGCCGAGGCCGGCCTGCGGGCCGCGCTGGGCGAGCGCTTCACCGAGGAAATGCGGGCGCTGAATGACGAGGCCTCGACCGACCTGCGCGTGAATGCACTGGTCGGCACGCAGGAGGACGCCATCGCGGCGCTGAAGCGCGATGGTATCTTCTCCAAGCCTGCCCTCTATTCGCCCGTCGGCCTGCGGCTGGGCGGAAGGCCGGCGCTGGGCGGTACCGAGGCGCTGAAATCCGGACTGGTGGAAATCCAGGACGAAGGCTCGCAGCTGCTGGCGCTACTGGTTGGCGCCCGGCCGGGCATGCAGGTGGTCGATTTCTGCGCCGGGGCCGGCGGCAAGACGCTGGCGATGGCGGCCCGGATGGAGAATAAGGGCCGTATCGTCGCCTGTGACGTCCACGCCAAGAGGCTGGAACGGCTGACCCTGCGCCAACGCCGCGCACAGGCCCATAATATCGAGCGCCGCCCGCTGACCAGCGAACGCGATCCATGGGTGAAGCGGCACAAGGGCAAGTTCGACCGGGTGCTGATCGACGCCCCCTGCACCGGCACCGGTACATGGCGACGCAACCCGGATGCCAAATGGGGCCGGGGCGGGCTCGCCCTGGCCGAGATGACTAGCCTGCAATCCGCGATCCTGGAAAGCGCTGCGCGACTGGTGAAGCCGGGTGGTCGGCTGGTCTATGCCACCTGCTCCCTGCTGGCCGCCGAGAATGAGGATCGGATATCCGCCTTCCTGGCCGATCATCCCGATTTCAAGCAAATGTCAATTTTTGACATATGGCAGGAAACAGTCGGCACAGACGCGCCCCCGGAAGGAGCAGTTGCTGATTCCGCCCTGCGGCTGACCCCCGCGCGCCACGGCACGGACGGCTTTGTGGCCGCCGTTCTGGAGCGCGCGCCGGCAGCAAAGGACGAAGCAGTGGAGGATGCGCCGGAGGAGTGATCAGACGGCCGGTACGATATCCGTCTGCTCGAAGTCTCTTCCCTTGAAGAGCAGTTTCTCTCCCGTTGCCTTCGCCAGCGCATAGGCGAAAAGGTCACCGAAGTTCAGCCCGGCGGGGTGACGGCCCTTGCCATATCGGCGCGCCGCACTGCGGGCCAGTTCGGCCTGCATCTCATCGACCGGGACTGTCTCGCAGCCGGCCCGATGCAGGAACAGGTCAAGCTCGCGTCCAGCGATCTCGCCATAGCGCGTTTCCATAACTAGTCCTGCCTCGATCAGTGTGCCGGCGGAAACCAGCCGCACCGGGTCGGCGGCAATAGCCTCGTTGAAGGGTTTACGCTCCGGCTCGTCCGACAGGATTGCCACCAGGGCGGAGGTGTCGATGACCATCAGCGCGGCAGCCCGGTTTCGTCATAGCCAATGATCTCCTCGGCACTGCGCCGATCCTGCACTGGCAGGCTGGCACAGCGGCGGGCGATCTCATCCAGCTCCTCGGCCAGGGTCCGGGAGGTCTGGCGTGTCTTCAGACGGGCCAGCCTTTCACGCAAGGCCTGGGTCACGGCTTCCGTCAGGCTCTCGCCAGTATGACGGGCGACCTCCCGGGCCAGCTTGTCCGTTTCCTCATCCTTGATGCTGAGCGCCATTTTTCTACCTGGGTATAGAATCTTATATACAGGAATAAATATAGGCGATTTCTGTACGTAAACAAACAGCCCGGCACGCATTTGGGAATTTGCGGGCCGGGCTGCTGTCGCATCAGTCGAATGAACCCTGCTTAACGCAGCGGCTCCAGGATCGAGACATAGTTGGCGACGGCGGCACCGCCCATATTGAAGATGCCGGCCAGCCGCGGGTTCTTCACCTGCATATCGCCAGCCGTGCCGGTCAGCTGCATGGCGGAGAGCACATGCATGGACACGCCGGTGGCACCGATGGGATGCCCCTTGGACTTCAACCCGCCGGACGGGTTGACCGGCAGCTTGCCGTCCTTCTCCACCCAGCCTTCCTCGATGGCGACATGGCCCTTGCCGCGTGGCGTCAGCCCCATCGCCTCATATTCCAGCAGCTCGGCAATGGTGAAACAATCATGGGTCTCGACCAGCGACAGGTCGTCCAGCGTCACGCCGGACGCAGCGAAGGCCCGCTTCCAGGCGGTCTCGCAGCCCTCGAACAGGGTGATGTCACGTTTTGACATAGGCAGGAAATCATTCACCTGCTCGGCGGCACGAAACACAATGGCCTTGTTCATCGACAGGGCCGTATCGGTGTCGGCCAGCACCAGCGCCGCCGCGCCATCGGAAACCAGCGAGCAGTCGGTACGCTTCAGCGGGCCGGCGACCAGCGGGTTCTTGTCGGAGACCGCCTTGCAGAACTCATAGCCCAGATCCTTGCGCAGCTGCGCATAGGGATTGCCGACACCATTCCTGTGGTTCTTCGCGGCGATGCGCGCCATGGCATCAGTCTGGTCGCCATGCTTCTGGAAGTATTTCTGCGCGATCTGCCCGAA
>NZ_JAKUSO010000107.1:0-4964 GCF_022449305.1 Oceanibaculum sp.
ACATCTAAAAGCAGCCGTTGAAGCTAGCATAGCTAATGGCAGTTTCCTCCGCTCTGCTACTGCCAGTTCAAAGCGCAGCAAATGTCCACTCCCCACCCATCTCGTAAGCATCCGGCGTAGACCGCGGTGCGGTCAGTTTCCGATCAATGTTGTTGGTTCTGGCTCTTTGCGAAGCCCGCTTTGCCGAGTGCTCGGCGCCGAGCGAGCTTGGCGATGCGCTGGTTGATCAGGTCGACGCTGATATCACCCGGCTCAAAGCGACCGCCATGCCACTGCACCAGTTCGCGATGCTGCGGGTGGCGTGGCTTTGCCATCGCCTCCAGGAAGTCCGCGAAGCCGAAGGTTCCACCGACATCTTCCGGCGGTGCACGGTTTTCGCCTTCCAGGAAGCGAGGATATTCGAATGCGGGATCGGCGGCCTCGACAGATTCAACGACCACAGTGTGGCGCCAATTGTCGCCGAAGTCGTAGGTATAGGCGAACGTGGTGATGCCGCGGTCGATGAGCGTTCGGATGCGTGCATTCTTCGCAGCATAGGTCTTGCGGCCGTAGTCCTCGGCAGGGTCGGGAACATCGTAGTGCCTGCCACCGGCCTCAAACTCAAAAAGGTGGTAATCCTCGAACAGCATGACGGCCTGGATAACGTCGTGCAGCCCCTTCAGACTCATGGCAAGCGGAACTTCAACCCGGCGCCAGATCCGGGGTTCGATGTCATCAAGCTTGATGTGTAATCGGGCGATCTGTTCGTTCTGCATCATGACGCTGGTGCCGATGCCGGGGTATGCGGTTCCCAGTTCCAGGGCAGCAGTTCTTCGACTCTGGAAACAGGCGTTTCGGCGATGCGGGCGAGGACATCGGCAAGCCAGGCTTGCGGGTCGACGTCGTTGAGCTTCGCCGAGTTGAGCAGCGTCGCCATGAAGGCGGCGCGGTCGGCTCCACGAACCGATCCGGCGAACAGCCATGACTTCCTGCCGAGGGCAAAGCCGCGCAAGGCTCGTTCGGCGGCATTGTTCGTCAGGCAGATCCGGCCATCATGAAGGAAGGTGATGAAGCCGTCCCAACGCTTGAGCATGTAATCAATCGCCTCGGCAACCGAGGAGCTGCGCGACAGCTTGCCCCGTTCAGTCCGCAACCATTCTTCAAGACCTTCGGCAAGGGGGATGCCGTCCCTGCGCCGCCGCTCCAGGCGTTCGCCGGCAGTGAGCCCGTTGATCTCGCGCTCAATGTCGAACAAGGCATCGATGCGCTTGACCGCCTCCAACGCAATCGGTGAGATCGGTGCGGCGTTCTTCCTGCGCCTGGCGTTGGTGGTGATGTCGGCAAGCACGAAGAACTTGCGGCGCGCATGTGACCAACACAGCGCCTGGGTCAGCGGACCAGGATCACGGTCCACCTTGAACAGCGGATTGTAGCCGCTGTAGGCGTCAGCTTGCAGAATGCCGGTGAAGCTCTTCAGATGGCACTCGGGGTGTTCCTGGCGCCGGTTGCGAGAAGCATAGTAAAGGGCCGCCGGCGGAGATTGCCCGCCGAACGGGCGATCGTCGCGGACATAAGTCCAGATGCGGCCGGTATCGGTCTTGCCCTTGGCCAGGATCGGCACGGTGGTGTCGTCGCCGTGCAACCTCTCGGCACTCAGCACATGCGCCTCGATCAGCGAATGGACCGGCTTGAGTGCCGCCGCGCAGGCACCGACCTGGTCCGCAAGCGTCGACAGGCTGAGATCTATGCCCTCGCGCGAGTAACGCTCGCTCTGCCGGTTCAGCGGCTGATGCTGTGCAAACTTCTCGAAAAGGATCATCGCCAAAAGGTTCGGACCGGCAAAGCCGCGCGGCGTCACATGGAACGGAGCTGGCGGCTGAGTGATCTTCTCGCACTCCCGGCAGCTGAACTTCTCCCGCACGGTCTGGATCACTTTCCACTGGCGCGGGATCACTTCCAGCGTCTCGGTGACATCCTCACCGAGCTTGGCCAGCTTCGCGGATCCGCAGCATGGACAGCTCTTCGGCGCGGCAACAATCACACGCTCACGCGGCAGATGCTCTGGAAACGGTTTCTTTGATGGACGTCTGCGCTCAAACGCTTTGATGGTCGATGAACGTGCCGCGGCTTCCGCCACCAGCTCGTCCTGAGCGGCATCGGCCTCCAGCTCTTCGAGCTGCAATTCCAACTGCTCTAGAAGGCGGGCCTTGCGCTCCGAACGGTGTCCGTGGATCTCCCGCTTGAGCTTCTCGATCTCCAGCTTCAACCGGGCGATCAGAGCCTCCGAATGCGAGTTTACCGCCTGGGCACGGGCAGCGAGGGCCTCAGCTTCACGGCGGGCCGCACGCTCTGCGAGGATCATCGCGTGCGCACTGGCAAGGTCGTCGGGAAGGTGTTCGGCCGCATCGAGCATGGCGGGAGGGAATCATATTCGCTCCCGCCACGCCAGCGTTTTCCACTACCCGGCAGAGCTTGGCCGCCAGGTTTTTTGCGGCATTCGCCAATCGATGCCTTCCAGCAGATATCCGAGCTGGGCTGGGGTGATGGACACCGTGCCGTCGGCTGCCGATGGCCAGATGAACCGGCCGCGTTCCAGCTTCTTCGTGAACAGGCAGGCACCCTGGCCATCGTGCCAGATCACCTTGATCAAGCCTCCGCTCCGGCCGCGGAAGACGAACAGGTGGCCGCTCATCGGATCCTGCCTCAGTGTCTCCTGAACCATCAGCGACAGCCCGGGAAAGCCTCTGCGCATATCCGTGTGGCCCGTCGCAAGCCAGACCTTCACACCATTCGGGACCGGGATCATCGCCGCTCCAGAAGATCGAGAATACGCCCCAGGGCCTCCGTGTCGATGTCGCTGTCGAACCGAACCCGTTTACCCCGGCCCAACTCGATCATCACAACGCTCGGCTTACGACGCGCACGTTGCGGCGGAGCAGGCTTCGTGGGCTGAGCCGGCGACGGCAAGGAAACAGCATCGGATATCGTCACCGGGACAAATTGCACAGCAGGCGAAGGTGCGGGTGTTGCGCGGTCCGTCGACGCCCGGCCGTCGGAGATCGTGCACAACTGCTTGCGCCACCGGAAAAGCTGGCTCACATGGCAACCCGCCGCCCGGGCAACCTCCGACACGCTCACTCCAGGTTCAAGGCAGGCAGCGACAAGCCGCTCCTTATCCTCCTGCGACCATCGCCGACGGCGTTCTACCGACGTGATCACCTCAATATGCTGCTTCGTCATATGACTGCTCCTAGTGCTACCACTAGGACTGGCAGTCTTCAGCTTAAAGCCGCAAGACGGCCTTCACCGGAGGGGTACCCCATCTCACGCACCACCCCTCAATGAAAATCCCGGCTCGGGAACAGGCGCTTGGCCTGTTCGCGCGGGTGCATGGCCCGGGTGCGTTGTGCGTCTGATTTCAGATGCACCGGCACGTCGTCGGTCTTGGTGGTCGTCTGGCCCAGAACGTCGTCGTTGGGGTGGCCGAGAAGCGACAGGTCGCGGGAGCGGTCTTCGATGTGGTCGGCGATCAGGTGAACGACCATGCCTTCGCGCTCCAGCCGGCCGGTGACCTTCAGCAGCCGTCCGCCGAGAACGGCGGGCCGGAATTTTTCGTACATCTTCGGCCAGACGACCACGTTGGAAACGCCGGTCTCGTCCTCCAGCGTCAGGAAGATCACGCCCGAGGCCGTGCCCGGGCGCTGGCGGGTGATTACCAGTCCGCAGACGGAAACGCGGCGCGCCGCGCGCGGGGGCAGCGCTGCCAGCCGGGCATGCGGGGTCAGATGCGGGATATGCGGGCGCAGCAGCTACATCTGGTGGGCGCTCAAAGTCAGACTTGTGGACAGGTAATCCTCCACCACTTCCTGCCCCAGATGCATGGTGGGCAGGAGGACATCCGGCTCGAAGATCGCCTCGCCGTCGATGGGGTCGTTGAAGAGCGGCAGCGGTTTGGGGCTGCGGATGGTCTTCACCTGCCACAGCGCCGCCCGGCGGCTCAGCCCCATGCCGGCAAAGGCATCGGCTTCGGCCAGCCGCTCCAGCGTGGCCGGCATGACGCCGGTGCGCAGCCACAGGGTTTCCGTGTCCGGATAGCCGTTGCCGCGGGCCGCGACGATCCAGGCCGCGTCCTCCTCGCGCAGACCCTTGATCTGGCGAAACCCCAGGCGCAGTGCCAGCGCGCCGTCGCTGCGCCGCTCCAGGGTGTTGTCCCACAGGCTGGTGTTGACGCACACGGGGCGCACCTCCACCTGGTGTTCGCGGGCATCGCGCACGATCTGCGCCGGGGCATAAAAGCCCATCGGCTGGGCGTTCAGCAGCGCGCAGGCGAACTCGGCCGGGAAGTGGCATTTCAGATAGGCCGAGACATAGGCCAGCATGGCAAAGGCGGCGGCATGGCTTTCCGGAAAGCCGTATTCGCCGAACCCCTCGATCTGGCCGAAGCAGTTCTGGGCGAATTCCAGCTCGTAGCCGCGCTCCAGCATGCCGGAGATGAACTTGTCCTTCAGCTGCCCGATGGTGCCCATGCGCCGGAAGGTGGCCATGGAGCGGCGCAGCTTGTCGGCTTCCGACGGTGTGAACCCGGCGGCGACCACGGCAATCTGCATCGCCTGTTCCTGGAACAGCGGCACGCCAAGCGTCTTGCCCAGCACCTCCTCCAGCGCCTTTGAGGGGAAGGTGACCTTCTCCCGGCCCTGGCGGCGGTTGATGTAAGGGTGCACCATGCCGCCCTGGATCGGGCCGGGGCGCACGATCGCCACCTCGATGACGAGGTCGTAGAACTGGCGCGGGCGCATGCGCGGCAGGAAGTTCATCTGCGCCCGGCTTTCCACCTGAAAGACGCCGATGGCATCGGCCACGCACAGCATGGCATAGGTCTTCCTGTCGGCCTGGGGCACGGTGCCGAGTGTCAGTTCCTGGCCATGATGGGTGTCGATCAGCTCGAAGCACTTGCGGATGCAGGTCAGCATGCCGAGGCTGAGCAG
>NZ_JAKUSO010000108.1:0-4942 GCF_022449305.1 Oceanibaculum sp.
CGCGCGCATCGGCGTCACCGTCCTGACAGGCAGCCATGACAGCGGTCAGGTGCTTCTGGTTGATCTTGGAGCCGGTCACCAGCGAGGCGACCTTCTGCTCCTCATTCACCTTCCAGTCGATATAGGCCTCGATGTCGGGATGGTCGATATCGACCGTCACCATCTTGGCGGCGCGCCGCGTGGTGCCGCCGGACTTGATGGCGCCCGCCGCGCGGTCGCCGATCTTCAGGAAGCTCATCAGGCCGGACGACTTGCCGCCGCCGGACAGCCGCTCGCCCTCGCCGCGCAGCTTCGAGAAGTTGGTGCCAGTGCCGGAGCCGTATTTGAACAGCCGGGCCTCGCGGACCCACAGATCCATGATGCCGCCGTCATTCACCAGATCGTCGCCGACCGACTGGATAAAGCAAGCATGCGGCTGCGGATGTTCGTAGGCGGAGTTCGACTTCACCAGCTTGCCGGACTTGAAGTCCACATAGTGGTGGCCCTGCGCCGGGCCGTCGATGCCATAGGCCCAGTGCAGGCCGGTGTTGAACCATTGCGGGGAGTTCGGGGCCGCCATCTGGGCCGCCAGCATGAAGCGCATCTCGTCGAAATAGGCGCGGGCGTCCTCTTCCGCATCGAAATAGCCGCCCTTCCAGCCCCAGTAGGTCCAGGTACCGGCCAGCCGGTCGAACACCTGCTTGGCGCTCTCCTCATGCGTGGTGCGGTCCTCGGGCGCCAGCGTGTCCAGCTTCTTGGCGTCCGGCGCCTTGCGCCACAGCCAGTCGGGAACGTCCTTTTCCACCACCGGGGTCAGCGCCACCGGCACGCCGGCCTTGCGGAAATATTTCTGCGCCAGGATATCGCAGGCGACCTGCGACCAGCTCTCCGGCACCTCGATATCCTTCAGCTGGAAGACGATGGAGCCATCCGGGTTGCGGATCTCGCTGGTCGTCCTGCGGAAGGAAAGCGCGGCATAGGCATCCTTGCCGGCCTCGGTGAAGCGACGTTCGATCTTCATAATGTTCCCCTCGGTCCCCTCGGCACCCGCAGCTTCTCTCCGTGCCTGGATACGCTGCTGGTCCGTATGATCTGTCGTCCTGAATGGCGACCGACGGTTTCGATCGCCTCGTCGCCGGATGCGAGGCACCCTATATCTAGCGGCGGAGAACAAGTGTGCCACAAGCGCTGGCGTGTTCAACTGCATTTTGTATGTTGACAGCAATTAACCACATCAGCTGGTTTCGCGTGATGGCAGGACTGGCGGATTATCGCCCCCTGCAGCGCCCGCCGGGCTGGACGGATGGCCGCGAGGGTGCAATATTCCGGGCACTTCGTTGCCTGCATGAAGGACGGACCAGATCATGGCGGATATCGGCACCCGCTTGTACACGTGGCTGAACGGCGAAAAGGTCGGCGAGGACCAGTTCGGCAACCTGTATTATCGCGGCAAGAAGGCGGCCAACGGCCAGCGCGACAAGCGCTGGGTGGTCTATAAGGGCGAGCCGGAGGCCTCCAAGGTGCCGCCGGCCTGGCATGCCTGGCTGCACTACACGACCGATATCCTGCCGACCGGCGCCGAACAGATGGCCAAGCCGTGGCAGAAGGAACATCTGCCGAATCTGAGCGGCACCGACCTCGCCTACCGTCCGCCCGGCCATGTGCTGAGCGGTGGCAAGCGTGACAAGGCCACGGGCGACTACGAGGCCTGGCGCCCGGAATGAGGGCTTCGGACATTAAGATAGCGGGCAATACAGCGGGAGCGCGGCGATGCATCGCAGCCTGATCGAGACGGTGATGGGCGCCGTCGTGCTGGTGGTTGCCGGCCTGTTCGTCGTTTTCGCCTTTTCCGCGGCCGATCTGCGGGCGGTCGGCGGCTATACGGTCACGGCCTCCTTCGAGCAGACGACCGGCCTCAATGTCGGGTCGGATGTGCGCATCAGCGGCATCAAGGTCGGGTCGGTGGTGAGCCAGCAGCTCGATCCCGAGACTTACCTCGCGCGCATCACGCTCAGCATCGACACGGCGGTGAAGCTGCCGCGCGACACCATCGCCAAGGTGGCGTCGGAAGGGCTGCTGGGCGGCAGCTACATGCAGCTTATCCCCGGTGGCGACGACCAGATGATCGAGGCGGGCGGCCGCATCGCCTATACCCAGTCCTCGGTTGATCTGATGGATCTGCTGGGCCGCTTCGTCTTCACTGCCGCCGAGAGCCAGGGCAGCAACCAGTCCGGTGGCGATCAGTCTGGCGGCAACCAGTCCGGAGGCAACGCGCCCGTTCCTGCCGCGCCGCTGAAATAGCGGAACCGGCGGCGCACGGCATCGTTATCCAGCGCATGTCCAACCCACTTCTGTCCTCTCTCCGCCGCCATTCCCTGCTTGCCCTGCTCGTCATGGCGGGGTTGAGCCTCATGTCGGCGCCGGCGGCAGCACAGGACCGGCCGACTTTCACCCCCTATCCGGTGGCGGTGCTGCAGGGTCTGGACAAGATCACCGCGCGGATATCCACCTTTGAGGCGCCGGTCGAGCAGCCTGTCGTCTTCGGCTCATTGGAGATCATGGTGCGGACCTGCCAGAAGCGTCCGCCGGAGGAGCCGCCGGAGAGTGCCGCCTTCCTGGAGATCACCGAGCAGAAGCCGGGTGAGGCGGCGAGCCGTATGTTCACCGGCTGGATGTTCGCCTCAAGCCCGGCGCTGAACGGGTTGCAGCACCCGGTCTATGACGTCTGGCTGCTGGACTGCAAAAGGGCGGAATAGGCGTCGCGGACATCGCCGGTGGGAAAGCGCGCGGCCACGGTCAGTGCCTCGGCCAGCCGGTTCTTGTAATCCTCGCGCGGGATTTCCACGGCGCCGAAGCGCGTCAGGTGGCTGGTGACGAACTGGGTATCCAGCAGCACGAAGCCGCCCAGTTTCAGCCGTGCCACCAGATCGACCAGCGCCACCTTGGAGGCGTCAGTTTCCCGGCTGAACATGCTCTCGCCGAAGAAGGCGCCGCCTAGCGCCAGCCCGTACAGCCCGCCGACCAGCTTGCCATCGCGCCAGCTCTCCACCGAATGGGCGAGGCCCATGCGTCGGAATTCCAGGAACAGCCGGACGATCTCGTCATTGATCCAGGTGTCGTTGCGGTCTTCCGCCGGTTCCGCGCAGCCGCGCAGGACGCCCTCGAAATCGCTGTTGCAGCGCATCTCGAACACGCCCCGGCGCACCGTCTTGGCCAGGCTGCGCGGGATATGGAAGCCATTGAGCGGCAGGATGCCGCGCTTGCTGGGATCGACGAAGAACAGCTCCGAATCGTCCCGCGTCTCGGCCATCGGAAACACGCCGATGGCATAGGCCTGTAGCACGAGTTCAGGCGTTAGCGGGACCACGCGGTTACTCTCGTTTGCCGCCGGCCGTCCAGCGTTCGAGCCAGTGAATGTCGTAATCGCCGTCGATGAACGACTTCTCGGTCAGTAGCTGGCGATGCAGCGGGATCGTCGTCTTGATGCCGCCGATCACATATTCCTCCAGCGCCCGGCGCAGCCGCATCATGCATTCCGCGCGGTTGCGGCCATGCACCACCAGCTTGGATACCAGCGAATCATAATAGGGCGGGATGGCGTAACCGGTATAGAGGGCCGAATCGACCCGCACGCCAAGGCCGCCTGGCGCGTGGTAATCCGTGACCTTGCCCGGCGAGGGCTGGAAGGTCAGCGGGTCTTCCGCATTCACCCGGCATTCGATGGCATGGCCGAAGAACTTGATGTCGGCCTGCGAGAAGCCCAGCGCCGCCCCTGAGGCAACGCGGATCTGCTCGCGCACGAGGTCGATGTCAGTGATCATCTCGGTGATCGGATGTTCGACCTGCAGGCGGGTGTTCATCTCGATGAAGTAGAATTCCCCGTTCTCGTACAGGAATTCCAGCGTGCCGACGCTGCGATAGCCCAGCTTCTCGATCGCCTTCACGACGATCTTGCCCAGCTTCTCGCGTTCCTCGGCGTTCAGCGCGGGCGAGGGGGCCTCCTCCAGCACCTTCTGGTGGCGGCGCTGCAGCGAACAGTCGCGCTCGCCCAGATGCACGACATTGCCGTGATTGTCGGCCAGCACCTGCACTTCGATATGCCGGGGCTTGTCGAGGAACTTCTCCATATAGACTTCGTCATTGCCGAAGGCGGATTTCGCCTCCGACTTGGCGAGCTGCAGCGCCTGGGCGAGCTGGCTTTCGTCACGCGCCACCTTCATGCCGCGGCCGCCGCCGCCGCCGGTTGCCTTGATCAGCACCGGATAGCCGATGCTGGCGGCAAACTTCTTGGCCGCCTCCGGGCTTTCGATGGCGCCGTCGGAACCGGGCACGCAGGGCACGCCGGCCTCGATCATCGCCCGCTTGGCGGTGATCTTGTCGCCCATCATGCGGATATGGTCGGGCGAGGGGCCGACAAAGGTGAAGCCGTGCGCCTCCACGATCTCCGCGAAGCCCGCATTCTCCGACAGGAAGCCCACCCCCGGATGGATCGCGTCGGCACCGGTGATGGTGGCAGCCGAGATGATCGCCGGAATGTTCAGGTAGCTCTGGTTCGGCGGCGGCGGGCCGATGCACACGCTCTCGTCGGCCAGCCGCACATGCATGGCGTTGGCGTCGGCCGTGGAATGGATGGCGACGGTGTGAATGCCCATCTCGCGGCAGGCGCGGTGGATGCGAAGGGCGATTTCGCCGCGATTGGCAATCAGGATCTTTTCGAACATCTCTGCCCAGCTATCCGCCGTGGCCTACTCGATGACCATCAGCGGCTCGCCGAATTCCACCGGCTGGCCGTTGCTGATCATGATTTTCGTCACCGTGCCGTCGCGCGGGGAGGGAATCGGGTTCATCACCTTCATCGCCTCCACGATGGCGATGGTCTGGCCCTTGCGGACCGCATCGCCCTGGCGCACGAAGGGCTCGGCCCCCGGCTCCGGCGTCAGATAGGCGGTGCCGACCATCGGCG
>NZ_JAKUSO010000109.1:0-4811 GCF_022449305.1 Oceanibaculum sp.
GGCCGGCGCGGCGTCACCGGCGCATAATCCAGAACCCAGCGGTGCGTTCCCGCACGGCCCGACTGCATGGCGGTCTTGCTCGGCTGATAGATGCGCGCCAACATCCTGTTTCCCCTCGACTAGACGTTACCCGGCCAAACTGGAACCTGACCAAACTGGTCGGGGTGGACGGATTCGAACCGCCGACATCCTGCTCCCAAAGCAGGCGCGCTACCAGGCTGCGCTACACCCCGAATGCCCGGAAACTAGGGATTTAAGGCAGGCGGCGCAAGCAGGATGTTGCGCCCCTTCCCTCCCGGCGGGCGAGGCGTTAGCTTTGACCAAGCGAACGATTCTCAAGGAACAGGACATGTCCCGCACCACCACCGGAATGACCGAGGATTTGCGCGCCTATCTGATCGCCTCCGGCGTGCGGGAGACCGCCCTGCTGGCAAAGCTGCGCGAGGAGACCGCCAGCCTGCCGGCCGGCGGCATGCAGATTTCCCCGGAACAGGGGCAGTTCATGCGGCTGCTGGTCGAGCTGACCGGCGCGAAGCGCTGCCTGGAGGTCGGCACCTTCACCGGCTACAGCGCGCTGTGCGTCGCCATGGCCCTGCCCGCTGACGGAAAGCTGGTGTGCTGCGACGTCAGCACGGAATGGACCGGGATCGGCCGGCGCTACTGGAAGGAAGCCGGCCTCGATCACAAGATCGACCTGCGCATCGCACCCGCGACCGAGACGCTGGAGACGCTGATCGCCAACGGCCAGTCCGGCAGCTTCGACTTCGCCTTCATCGATGCCGACAAGGGCAATTACGACCGCTATTACGAGGCGGCCCTGACCCTGTTGCGGCCCGGCGGACTGATCAGCGT
Source organism: Oceanibaculum sp. (assembly GCF_022449305.1). Classification (NCBI taxonomy): domain Bacteria; kingdom Pseudomonadati; phylum Pseudomonadota; class Alphaproteobacteria; order Rhodospirillales; family Oceanibaculaceae; genus Oceanibaculum; species Oceanibaculum sp. Next base: position 853 of record NZ_JAKUSO010000109.1, read on the forward strand.
GGATAATGTGCTGTGGGGCGGCTCTGTCATCAACCCGGCGAAGCAGGATGAGGATACGCTCGCCATCCGCGCGCTGAACGCCAAGATCGCCAAGGATGAGCGCGTCACCCCGGCGATGATCCCCATCGGTGACGGGCTGACGCTGGCCCGGAAGCGGTAAGGCAAGCGCTAAGGCTTACCGGAACGCCGGATGCACCAGCCGGTCGCCGACGCGGATGCCCAGCCGCTCGGCGGTGCCGGCATTCAGTTCCAGCACGGCGCTGGCGAGGCCCGGCGATTCGATGGTCTGGGTCGAAAACGGCACGGTGCGCTCCTCAATGCCGGTGATCCGCCCCCTCGCGTCGATGAAGAACATATCCAGCGGAATCAGCGTGTTCTTCATCCACATGGCAACACCCTGCGGCCGGTCATAGAGGAACAGCATGCCAGCATCGGGTTCCATCCGCTGCCGGTACATCAGCCCCTGCGCCTGCTGGGCGGGCGTCACCGCCAGTTCGACATCGAACCGGTGCTGCTGGCCCTGCGCCGTCTCGATGATGAGGCCGCTGCGCTCGAAGCTGGCGGCCCCCTGCGCGGCGGCATCGCCGGTCCACAAGGCAAGCACCAGCAGCAGAACCGGCATCGGTGAGAAGAATTTCCGCATGTCTTGGCCTTAATCCTCAAGAATGGCCCGGGCCGCCGCCCGGATTTCCGGCCGCACCGGGCCGGGGCGGGCCGCGTCCGCCAGGGTGGTGAACCAGTGCTCCGGCGGGGTCCGGCCCCGGCTGTGGTTCCAGACGATCTCCCGCAGCAGCGATTGCGCCGGCATCGGCAGCGCCTCGTCAAGAGGCTGGCTGTTCAGCACGCCCCAGATGCCGGCCCAGCAGCGCGCCACCGCCCAGGGATTATAGCCGCCGCCGCCCAGCACCAGCGTGCGGGGCGCCTGCCGGTGCAGCGTCGCCACGGCGTCCCAGATCGCCCGGTTGGACAGCGACAGCCGGCTTTGCGGATCATCCTCCAGACCGTCGCATCCGCATTGCAGCACAAGGGCCTGCGGCTGAAACCTGTCGGCCAGCGGCAGCAGCGCTTCATCCACCAGGAAGGCCAGCTCCGTATCGTTGAAGCCTGCCGGCACCGGGAGGTTGCGCGCCATACCGCCGGCCCGGTCCGCCAGCGCGCCGGTGCGCGGCCAGCGGTCCTGCTCATGGATCGACACCGTCAGCACCCGGTCCTCGTCATGGAAGGCGTCCTGCACGCCGTCGCCATGATGGGCGTCGAGATCGATGTAGAGCACGCGCTCAAGCCCCTGATCGAGAAAGGCCAGGATCGCCAGCACCGCGTCGTTGAAATAGCAGAAGCCGCTGGCGCGGTCAGGCCGGCCATGATGCGTGCCGCCCGCCGGATTGTGTACCACCCCGCCCTCCCGCAGCAGGCCGGCGGCCAGGATGGAGGCGGCGCAGGAGGTGGCGGGCCGGCGGAAGATCTCGGCGAATACCGGGTTGCCGTTGCGCCCGATATTGTAACGTTCCTGATCCTCTGGCGGGACATGGCGCGTCTCCTCCGCGCGCATCAGCGCCTCGACATAGTCCGGCGCGTGGAAGCGGGTCAGCTGGTCGCGGGTCGCCGGTTCGACGGCGCGGTAGCGGGTCTCGTCGAACCAGCCCAGCGCCCGGATCAGGTCGAGCACCAGCGAGACGCGCGGAATCGAGAGCGGATGCTTCCGCCCATAGATCGAGTGCCGGTAGATGTCGCTGCCCAGAAGGATCGGCTTTTCAAGCATGAGGCTTCAGGTACGTCGGCGGCCTCGTCCGGTCAATCCTGGCAAGCGCAAGATCGCCCCTTGCATGACACAACGCCTGTGCCATAGTTCGCGCCGACCTCGGGGGAGCCATCAGGCTGAGAGGTCGCCTCCCGCGCGGGGATGCGACGACCCCAAGAACCTGATCCCGCTAGCACGGGCGTAGGGAAGAGGACATGCACGGGACTTTCATCTTCCGCCATGCGCGCACTCTGGGCCGGGCCCTGTTCCGCCCCGTCGTGACGTTGGCCGGCCTGTTGCTGGCCTGGCAGGCGCTGGTGTCGCTGACCGGCATCGAATCCTTTCTGCTGCCCGGCCCGGCCGATGTCTATGCTGCCCTGCTGCAGCGCGGCAGCATTATCCTGCCCCATGCCGGCGTGACGTTGACGGAAATCGTGGTCGGGCTGCTGCTCGGCGTCTCGCTGGGCGTCTCCACAGCGCTGGTCATGGCGCTGTCCGGCGAGGTCCGGCGCTGGCTGATGCCGGTGCTGGTGGTCAGCCAGGCCATCCCTGTCTTTGCGCTGGCGCCCATCCTGGTGCTGTGGCTGGGCTATGGCCTCGCCTCCAAGGTGGCGATGGCCGCCCTCATCATCTTCTTCCCGGTCACCGCCGCCTTCCATGACGGCTTGCGCCGCACCGACCGGGCCTGGATCGACAGCGCCCGCACGCTGGGCTGCCGGGGCTGGCGGCTGATCTGGCGGGTGCGGGTGCCCGCCGCCCTGCCCGGCCTCGCCGCCGGGCTGCGCATCGCTGCTGCCGTTGCCCCCATCGGCGCGGTAGTCGGCGAATGGGTGGGGTCCAGCGCCGGCCTTGGCTATCTGATGCTGCACGCCAATGCGCGGCTGCAGATCGACCTGATGTTCGCCGCCTTGCTGGTGCTCGCGGCGATGGCCATCACCCTCTATTTCACGATCGACCTGGCCAGCCGGCGCATCCTGCACTGGCAGCCGGAGACCGATCATTCGGACCTTCGATAAACCTTCACGGGAACGAAAAGAATGACTCTCAAGCTTTTGCGTTCACTGGCTTTTGCCGCAGTCCTCGCCCTACCGCTTCAGACCCAGGCCGCCGACAAGCTGACGGTGCTGCTGGACTGGTTCGTGAACCCGGACCATGCGCCGCTGTTCGTGGCCCTCGACCAGGGCTATTTCGCCGACGAGAATCTGGAGGTGGAGCTGATCGCCCCGGCCGACCCGAACGACCCGCCAAAGCTGGTCGCGGCGAAGAAGGCGGAGATCGCCATCTCCTACCAGCCGCAGCTGCATCTGCAGGCCGATCAGGGCCTGCCGCTGGTGCGCATCGGCACGCTGGTGGCCACGCCGCTCTCCACCGTGCTGACGCTGGCCGACGGACCGGTGAAGAGTGTCGCCGACCTGAAGGGCAAGACCGTCGGTTTCTCGGTCAGCGGGACGGAGGAAGCCGTGCTCGGCGCGGTGCTGCGCTCCGCCGGGCTCACGCTCGCCGACATCACGCTGGTGAATGTGAACTTCTCGCTCTCCCCGTCCCTCGCCTCCGGCAAGGTCGATGCGGTGGTCGGCGCCTACCGCAATTTCGAGCTGACCCAGATGGACCTGATCGGCAAGAAGGGCCGCGCCTTCTATATCGAGGAGCATGGCGTGCCGCCCTTCGACCAGCTGATCTACGTCGCGCACAAGGACAGCGTCGGCGATCCGCGCCTGCGCCGCTTCCTGTCCGCCGTCGAGAAGGGCACCCAATACCTGATCAACCACCCGCAGGAGACCTGGGACACCTTCCGCGCGAAGCGGCCGGTGCTGAATGACGAGCTGAACCGCCGCGCCTGGTTCGACACGCTGCCGCGCTTCGCCCACCGTCCGGCAGCGATGGACAATGCGCGCTATGACCGGTTCGCCCGGTTCCTGCTGGACGCCAAGCTGATCCGGGAGATCAAGCCGGTGGCCAGCTATGCGGTGGAGCTGCCGTACTAATGTACTGATGCGCCCCGGAAATGGTCCGGGGCGCGCTTGCCCCCCTCTGACCTGTCCACTAAGGTTACGGTCGAAACGCCGCCTGGCGGACAGTCCGGGCGGCACAGCCGAAGCCGATAGCGAGAGATAGCCACATGGAGCTTACGGGCGAACAACGTATTCCCGCACCGCGCCAGGTCGTGTGGGAGGCGCTGCATGACCCCGAGATCCTGCGCGAATGCATCACCGGGTGCCAG
>NZ_JAKUSO010000011.1:0-65873 GCF_022449305.1 Oceanibaculum sp.
CCGGCCCGCCATCATCGCCGCCGGCAATCTGGGCTGCATGACGCAGATCGGCAGCGGCACCGACACCCCGACCGTCCACACGGTCGAGCTGCTGGACTGGGCAACCGGCGGCCCAATGCCGAAGGCGCTGGAGCGGGGTTAGGCGGCTTCCAGCTGGACATCCCTCGCTGATTTCCGCTTTACGATGGTATGCCGGTTAATCATACTACTCTTATGAATCATCACCTGCCCCGCTGCTGAGCCATGAGGACCGCCCAGATCACCGGGGTGGCCGGGCAGGACGGGGCCTACCTCGCGGAAATCCTGCGGGAAACCGGCTACGCCGTGCACGGTCGCGCGCGGCGGATTGAGGGCGGGGCGGTCTGGCGCATTGCGCACATGCTGTCGCGAGAGGACGATGCCGAACCGCGCTTCTTCCTGCATGAGGGCGACATCCTGGATGCCGCTTTCCTGCGCCGCCTGATCGACGAGACGCAGCCGGACGAGATCTACAATCTCGCCGGCCAGAGCCATGTCGGCCTGTCCTTCGCGCAGCCCGCCCGCACCATGGATGTCATCGCCACCGGCACGACGCGCGTTCTGGAGGCGCTGCACGCGCATTGCCGGACCAGCGGGCGGCAAGTGCGCTTCTATCAGGCCGGCTCGTCAGAAATGTTCGGCGACTCTTCCCCGCCTCAGAATGAGGACACGGTGTTCCGCCCGCGCAGCCCCTATGGCGTGGCCAAGTTGGCCGCCCACAATGCCACGACGGTCTATCGCGACGCCTATGGGCTGTTCGCCTGCAACGGCATCCTGTTCAACCATGAAAGCCCGCGCCGCGGCGAGAATTTCGTCACCCGCAAGGTGACGCTGGCCGCTGCCCGTATCGCCGCCGGGCAGCAGAACCGGCTGGCGCTGGGCGACCTGTTGGTGCGGCGCGACTGGGGCCATGCTGCCGACTATGTCCGCGCCATGTGGCTGATGCTGCAGCAGGAGGAGCCGGAGGATTATGTCATCGCCACCGGCCAGTCGCATACCATCGGGGATTTGCTGGAGATCGCCTTCGGCCAGGCCGGACTCGACTGGCGACTCCATGTGGTGAGCGATCCCGCCTGCCGCCGCCCGCTGGAGGTGGATCATCTCTGCGGCGATGCCGGCAAGGCGGCGCGGCTGCTGGGCTGGCGCCCCACCATCGGCTTTGAGGCACTGGTTGAGGAGATGATGCAAGCCGACCTCGCGCGCTACGGGTTGCGGCCGGCACAACCGGCCCAGCGGCTGATGACCGCCTGAGCGATGCTGCTGCCGGACAGCCGGGTCTATGTCGCCGGCCATACTGGCCTCGCCGGATCGGCGATCTGCCGCAGGCTGGAGGCGGAGGGCCACCGTAAACTCCTGCTGCGCACGCATGCCGAACTGGACCTGACCGATGAACGCACGGTGGAGTCTTTCTTCGCCGCCGAAAAGCCCAGCCATGTGATCCTGGCTGCCGCGAAGGTGGGCGGCATCGCCGCCAATGCCGCCTTCCCGGCGGAGTTCCTGTCGGTCAATCTGCGCATCGCCGCGAACGTCATCGAATCCGCCTGGCGGCAGGGCGCGGAGAAGCTGCTCTATCTCGCCTCCTCCTGCATCTATCCGCGCGTCACGCCGCAGCCGATCCGCGAGGAGGCACTGCTGACCGGCGCGCTGGAGCCGACCAACGAGGCCTATGCCATCGCCAAGATTGCCGGGCTGAAACTCTGCCAGGCCTACCGCCGGCAATATGGCTTCGACGCCATCGTGGCGATGCCGACCAACCTCTATGGCCCGCACGACCAGTTCGACGCTGAGAGCGGCCATGTGCTGCCCGCCCTGTTGCGCCGCTTCCACGAGGCGAAGCAAACGGGCGTGCCGGAAGTCACCGTCTGGGGCAGCGGCAGCCCGCGCCGCGATTTCCTGCACGCCGACGATCTGGCTGCCGCCTGCCTTGCGCTGCTGCACGACTACTCGGACGAAATGCCGGTCAATATCGGCAGCGGCGGCGACATATCGATCCGCGACCTCGCCAGACTGATCGCGGAGACCGTCGGCTATCGCGGCGCCATTCGGTTCGATTCCTCCCGGCCCGACGGCACGCCGGAAAAGCGCCTCGACATCTCCCGCATAAAGGCGCTGGGCTGGCGCCCCGCCATCGATCTGCGCAGCGGCATCGAACAGACCTATCGCTGGTACCGGGAAAATTGTGCTAGGGAAACCGCCACAGTCTGAATTCGGAACCCGAAAACCCGAACGGGGCGGTTATGGACCTGGCTTCCTTCTATGCGGCGGAATTCACGGAGCATGCGGCTGTCACGGCGGCGACGCGCGAGGCGCTGGCGCAGCCCTTCGCGGTGCTGGTCGACTCCTGCTGCACTGCACTGAATGCCGGCGGCAAAATAATCTTCTTCGGCAATGGCGGCAGCGCCGCCGACGCACAGCATCTGGCGACCGAACTTTCGGTACGCTACATCACCGACCGCAAGGCGATCCCGGCGCTGGCGCTGACCACCGACAGCTCGGCGCTGACCGCCATCGGCAATGATCTGGGCTTCGAGCAGCTGTTCGCCCGGCAGATCGAGGCGCTGTGCCGCAAGGAGGATATGGTGATCGGCATCTCCACCTCCGGACGTAGCGCCAATGTGACTAAGGGGCTGCAGGCGGCGAGGGCCATCGGCGCGCGGGTGGCGGCCCTTAGCGGCAAAAACGGCGGCGATCTGGTCGGGCTGGCCGATCCGCTGCTGATTGTCCCATCATCGACTACGGCGCGCATCCAGGAGATGCACATCATGCTGGGCCAGATGCTGTGCGGCGCCATCGAAAAGAAGCTGGGACTGGCGTCATGACAGAGGAAACCACCGACTTCACCGCCGATCTGGAGCGCATCGCCGGCGCCCGGCTGCTGTGCGTCGGCGACGCCATGCTGGACCGCTTCATCTATGGCAGCGTGGACCGCATCTCGCCGGAAGCGCCGATCCCGGTGCTGCAGATTCAGCGCGAACAGGCGATGCTGGGCGGGGCCGGGAATGTGGCGCGCAACCTGTCGGCGCTGGGCACGGAAAGCTGCTTCCTCACCGTGCTGGGCCGCGACGAGGCCGGCCGCATGCTGATCGGGCTGGTCGGCGAGGAAACCAGCATCGAAGCGCAGCTGCTGTTCGAGGAGAACCGCCGCACCACGGTGAAGCGCCGCTATATCGCCGGCGGCCAGCAGCTGCTGCGCGCCGATGACGAGCTGGTGGCGCAGATCGCGCCGGCCAGCGTCGCCGATCTGCTGTCGCGCGCCGAGACCGACCTGGCGACCAGCGGCGGGCTGATCCTCTCCGACTATGGCAAGGGCGTGCTGACCGATGCGGTCGTCACCCGGCTGATCGAGATGGCGCGGGCGGCTGGCAGGCCCATCGTGGTCGATCCCAAGGGGGCGGATTTCGGGCGCTATGCCGGCGCCACCATCCTGACGCCGAACCGCAAGGAACTGGCCGAGGCCAGCCGCCTGCCAGTCGGCACCGATGCGGAGGTGGAGGAAGCCGCCAGGAAGATCATCGAGAGCTGCGATGTCGCCATGGTGCTGGTGACGCGCAGCCAGGACGGCATGACGCTGGTGCGCGCCGACGCCCCGCCGCTGCATCTGAAGGCGGCCGCGCGGGAGGTCTATGACGTATCGGGCGCGGGCGACACGGTGGTCGCGGTGCTGGCCGCCGGGCTGGCTGCCGGCATCCCGGTGGAGCGCGCGGCGGAACTGGCGAACCTGGCCGCCGGCATCGTCGTCGGCAAGGCCGGTACCGCCGTCGCCACACCGGGCGAGATCCTGAACGCGCAGCACGCCACCAGCCTGATGTCGATGGACCGCAAGACCGTGCCGCTGTCCACCGCCGCAGAGACCATCCGCGGCTGGCGTACCCACGGGCTGAAGATCGGCTTCACCAATGGCTGTTTCGACCTGCTGCATCCCGGCCATGTCTCGCTGCTGGCGCAGGCCCGCAAGGCCTGCGACCGGCTGGTGGTCGGACTGAACAGCGACGCCTCGGTGAAGCGGCTGAAGGGCGAGGACCGGCCAGTGCAGTCGGAAGCCGCGCGCGCCGCCGTGCTGGGCTCGCTGGCCACCGTCGATCTGGTGGTGATCTTCGCCGAGGACACGCCGATCCACCTGATCGAGACGCTGCGCCCCGACGTGCTGGTGAAGGGCGCGGACTATACGGTGGAGACCGTGGTCGGCGCCGAGATCGTGCAATCCTATGGCGGGCGCGTCGGGCGGGCGACGCTGGAGGCCGGGTGCAGCACCACCGGCACCATTGGCAAGTTGACTGGCGGCAAGCTGACCGGTCGCAAGGCGTAGGAGACAGCGGGATGGGCAGGCTCGACGGCAAGGTTGCGCTGATCACCGGGGCGGCATCCGGCATCGGCCGGGCCATCGCAAGGCGCTTCGCCGCCGAAGGCGCATCCATCCTGATCGCCGACCTGTCCGAGACTGTCCGCGAGGGCGGGGAGCCGACCCGCGCGCTGATCGAAGCCGAAGGCCATCCGGTACGCTTCATCGCAACGGACGTGTCAGACGAGGCACAGGCGCAGGCCGCCATCGACGCCGCCGTCAGCAGCTTCGGCCGGCTGGACATATTGGTGAACAACGCCGCCATCGGCACCGACACACCGCTGACCGAGACGCCGCTGGCGGACTGGAACCGCGTCATCGCGGTGAACCTGACCGGCCCGTTCCTGATGGCGCGCGCCGCCGTGCGGCAGATGCTGACGCAGGATATCGTTCAGGGCGTGCGCGGGCGGATCGTGAACATCACCTCGCAGCACGGCATGGTCGCCGCACCGAACGACATCGCCTATGGCGTCTCCAAATCCGGCCTTGTCTATATGACCCGCCAGATAGCCGTGGATTATGCGAAGCACCACATCCTGTGCAACGCCGTGGCGCCGGGCAAGATCCTGACCGGCAAGACCGGCCGCGCCGTCGATCCCGCCATCCTCGCCTATTCCGAATCACGCACGCCGATGCCGCGTCTCGGCACCCCGGACGATGTCGCCGGGGCGGCGCTGTTCCTTGCCTCCGACGATGCCAGCTTCGTCACCGGCGAGAATCTGATGGTCGATGGCGGCTGGATGGCCTTCTAGCCGTTAGCGCGCGAGAAAACTCGTCAGATCGGTCTGTGCCACGTCGATCCCCTTGCCGAGCGCCGCGAACGCCGCGTCGAACTGGTCAAGCTGGGTTGCATGGTTGGGATCGAACAGCCGGTCCACCTGCGTACGCTTCCAGCCGAGAAGCCGCATCAGATCGGCGCGCGTTTTCCCCTGCTCCCACAAGGTCCGGTAAAGGGTCACCTTGAGGGTCAGCAACGTCGAGAGGGTCGCCTGCACGGCACCATCCGTGCCTTCCGGAACAGGTTCCCACGCATCGAGGCGCGCGGCGATCGCCTCCTCGATGGCGTTACGGGCTTGGCGCACCGCCGACTCCGCCGTCTCACCATAGCTTGTGACCTCCGGAAGGTCCGGGCAAGTGGCGAGCAAGGTGCCATTGTCGTCCTGAGTCAGCACAACAGGATAAGTGAGCATCAGATCAGTCCCAAATCGCGCTTAATCTTGTTCACAAGGCCCGTTCCAGGTTCCTTGGCGGAGCCGTGCATCGGCAATTGAGTCTTCCTGTCACCCAGGCGGACCGTCAGATGACCGGAACTGCCTTTGTGACTGGCGAAGGTGCATCCCTGCTTTTTCAGCCAGCGCTTCAGTTCCTTCGCATTCATGCCATAGGATGCTCCACAGATATGTGGAACGCCAGCCTGTTGGTCAAGCTGCTAATTTGTGCAGCGCAGCAGCGGACTGCCCACGCTTTCAGCGCGCCGTGCCGTCCGTGAAACCGCATCGCGCGGCGGTGAAATTCCCATAACCACCTGATCCCCTGTCCTTTTGGCCGCTGGTCCTACCAGTGGCATGCGCCGTGCAATTCCGGCGGCGAGGCCTCGGCACGAGGCTCCCAAGCAGAACAAGCGGACAGAGGAGTATTTCACATGGAACGCCGTTCCTTCATGAAGGCCGGCCTTGCCGGCACTGTTGGCGCGACTGCCGCGCTGGCCGCCCCGACCGTCGCGCGGGCGCAGTCGACCATCACCTGGAAGATGACCAACGCCTACGGGCCGAACGCCCCCTTCTATGTCGTTGGGCCGGGCAGCCCGACCGATATGGCGAAGAAGCTGGAGACGATGTCCGGCGGCCGGCTGAAGATCCAGCATTTCGCGGCGGGCGAGCTGATCCCGGCGCTGGAGGGCTTTGACGCCGTCGCCGCCGGCACGGTGGAGGCCAATGCCGCCAATTCCTATTTCTGGTCCGGCAAAGTGTTCGCCGCCCAGTATTTCACCACCGTTCCCTTCGGCATGAGCTTCCAGGGCCACATGGCCTGGCTGTATCACGGCGGCGGGCTGGAGCTGTGGCAGGAGGTCTACAAGCCGTTCAACCTGGTCGCCTTCCCGATGAACAATACCGGCGTGCAGATGACCGGCTGGTTCCGCAAGGAAGTGACCAGCGTCGATGACCTGAAGGGCCTGCGCATGCGCATTCCGGGCCTGGCCGGCAAGGTCTATGGCCAGCTCGGTGTCGATGCCCGACTGCTGCCCGGCGGCGAAATATTCCCGGCGCTGGAGCGCGGCGTGATCGATGCGGCGGAGTTCGTCGGTCCGTTCCAGGACCGCCGCCTCGGCCTGCAGAAGGCGGCCAAGTTCTACCACACCACCGGCTGGCACGAGCCCGCCACCACCGGCGAGCTGGTGATTGGCGCCGCCGCCTGGGAGAAGCTGCCGGCGGACCTGAAGGAGATGGTGAAGGTCGCCTCCATGGCCTGCGTGCTGGAAAGCCTGACCTGGAGCGAGGCGGTGAACGGCGAGGCGCTGACAGAGCTGGTGGAGAAGGACGGCGTGACCGCCAAGCCGCTGCCCGACGCGGTCATCGCGCGACTGAAGGAAGCCACCTATGACACGCTGGCGACCGAATCGGCGAAGGACCCGCTGACCAAGAAGGTCCATGACAGCTACATGGGCTTCAAGAAGAAGCACGATAAATGGGCGAAGCTGAGCGAGGGCGCGTTCCAGAGCGCCGCTCTCGGCAGCTAACACGCGTGAGCGCAATCGCGAAACTGGCCGGGCGGCTCGACCTTGTGGTCGAGCTGTTCGGCCGCCTCGCCGCCTGGATCGGCGTCGCCCTGGTGCTGCTGGTGGCCGGCAATGTGCTGGTCCGCTATTTCCTGCATACCGGCGCCATCTGGCTGCAGGAGCTGGAATGGCATCTGATCGCGCCGATCGCGCTGTTCGGCATGTCCTATGCCCTGCTGCATGGCGAGGCGCTGCGCGTCGATGGCCTCTACCAGCGCTTTCCGAAGCGCGTACGGCTTGCCATCGACATCGTCTCCGGCCTGGCCATGGCGCTGATCGCCGCCCTGCTGGTGAAGCTGTCCATCCCCTTCGTCCTGCAATCCTACGGCATGGGCGAAGGCTCGCCGAACCCGGACGGCATCCCCCACCGCTTCCTGCTGAAGGCGCTGATCCCGCTGGGCTTTGCCGTGCTGTTCGCGCAGGCAACGGCGGAGACGCTGAGGGCCATCCTGAAGTTTTTCCCTTCCCGCTGACCCGGTCTTTTCCATGTCCCCGAACGAGATTCTGGCGATCCTGACGGTCGTCTCCTTCTTCACCATGCTGATGGTGGGCGTGCCGGTCGCGGTCGGCCTCGCCGTCTCCGGCTTCGTGTTCGGCTACATCGGCTTCGGGCCGCTGCTGTTCAACCTGCTGCCGGCGCGCATCTTCGGCGTGGTCTCGAACTACACGCTGCTGGCCATCCCGCTGTTCGTCTTCATGGGGGTGATGCTGGAGAAATCGAAGCTGGCGGAAGAGCTGCTGGATGTGGTCGGCCATCTGTCCGGCTCGATGCGCGGCGGCATGGGTATCGCCATCGTGCTGGTCGGCGTTCTGATGGGCGCCTCCACCGGCATCGTTGGCGCCACCATCGTGACGCTGGGCCTGCTGACCCTGCCGGCGCTGCTGCGGCGCGGCTACGACAAGGGGCTGGCCTGCGGCACGATCTGCGCCTCGGGCACGCTGGGGCAGATCATCCCGCCCAGCCTGATCCTGCTGCTGCTGGCCGATATCCTGGGTGAATCCGTCGGCACCATGTTTGCCGCCGCGGTGTTTCCCGGCCTGATCCTGGCCGGGCTGTACGTCCTCTACATCCTGGCCACCGCCTATTTTCGGCCCAGCCATGCCCCGGCGATCTCCGCCGAGGAGCGCGCCGCCCTGCCGCGCCGGCAGCTCTACGCTAAGCTGTTCAAGGTGGTGCTGCCGCCGCTCTTGCTGGTGGTCGCGGTGCTGGGGGCGATCATCGGCGGTGTCGCCGCGCCGACCGAGGCGGCCTCGATGGGGGCACTGGGGGCGATCCTCGTCTGCGCGGTCTCCGGCAAGCTTTCCTACGCCCTGCTGCGCGATGCGGCACGGGCCAGCCTGTCGATCTCCGGCATGGTGTTCCTGATCCTGATCCTGTCGCAGGTGTTCGGCCTCGCCTTCCGCGGGCTGGGCGGCGAGAAGCTGGTCGAGCATATGTTCGAATGGGCGCCCGGCGGCGTGACCGGCAGCCTGATCTTCCTGATGCTGCTGCTGTTCGTGCTGGGCTGTTTCCTGGAATGGATCGAGATCAGCTACATCGCGGTGCCGCTGTTCCTGCCCTATTTCATCGCCCAGGACGTGAACCTGGTCTGGCTCGGCACGCTGATCTGCGTGAATTTGCAGACCAGCTTCCTGACACCGCCCTTCGGCTGGGCGCGGTTCTTCCTCAAAGGCGTCGCCCCGCCCGGCGTGACCACCGGCGACATCTATCGCGGCGTGGTGCCCTTCGTGCTGCTGCAGATGATCGGCATCGCCATCGTGTTCCTGGTTCCCGGCACGGCGACCTGGCTGCCGGCGGCCATCGGCTGGTAGCCACCTCTTGTAGAGCCGCCCTCTTGTGGAGAAGGGGCCGGCATGCGATGTAAGAGCCTCCTGCCTTGAGAGACCCTTACCCATGCTAGGCTTAGACTGGCTGACGCCAGATATGCTGAGCGCCTTCTTCCAGGTGCTGATGATCGATATCGTGCTGGCCGGCGACAATGCCATTGTCGTTGGCCTCGCCGCCGCCGGCCTGCCGAAGGACCAGCGGGTAAAGGTCATCATGCTGGGCATCGCGGCGGCGACGGTGCTGCGCATCATCTTCGCGCTGATGACCACGCAGCTGATGCAGGTCATCGGCCTGCTGTTCGCCGGCGGCATCCTGCTGCTGTGGGTATCCTGGAAGATGTGGCGCGAGCTGCGCGCCGGCCATGCGGCGGAGCAGGCGGCCGCCAACGCCGCCCTCGACAGCGCGGATGAGAGCTTCACCGACCCGGCCAGCAGGGCAGCACCCGAGCTGCCGCGCAAGACCTTCGCGCAGGCAGCGCTGCAGATCGTACTGGCCGACGTCTCGATGTCGCTGGACAATGTGCTGGCTGTAGCCGGGGCCGCGCGCGAGCATCCGGAGGTGCTGGTGATCGGCCTCGTGCTGTCGGTCGCCTTCATGGGGCTGGCCGCCAGCCTGATCGCCAACCTGCTGAACCGCCACCGCTGGGTTGCCTATGTCGGCCTTGCCATCATCCTCTATGTGGCACTGGCGATGATCTATGAGGGCGGCCTGCAGATCATGGCGGCAGCCCAGACCCTGTAGGCTAAGGCGCCTCGACAAAGCCACAGAAGCGCGCCAGTCTGGCGGGATGACAGCCAGTCGGGAACGCGCATGACGAGGACACCGTCGCTTGGTGACGATGGCGGCTTCGAATGGAAGCGGCTGGCGCAGCAGGAGCTTGACCGGGCGCTTGACCTGCATGAGCAGTTCGTCGGCGGCCGCATGGGCGGGCAACGTGCCAATTTCCTGCTGCATGACCTGTCCTACCTGGATTTTTCCGGACGCGACCTGTCCAACGCCGACCTGTCGGGCGCGCGGCTGCACCATGCCGTGCTGGAGGGCGCCACGCTGCGCGCGGCCAGCCTGTTCGGCGCCGATCTGACACAGGCCAATCTGCGCGGCGCTGACCTCACCCGCACCGACCTGCGCGGTGTGCATCTGCGCGGTGCCGACCTGACCAATGCCAACATGGTCGAATGCGACCTGCGCGACGGGCTGCTGATGCGCCCCGACAAGAAGGGCAATCTGGTCGGCATCGGCCAGCATGCCCGCACCACCGATGTCGGCTCCGCGATCCTGGCCCGCGCCGACCTGTCGAACGCCAAGATGTCGAACGCCTTCATCGTGCAGACCGACCTGACCGACTGCATCCTGCGCAATGTGAAGCTGGTGCGCGCCGACCTCAGCAACTCCAACCTCACCGGCTCCATCCTGGAAGGGGCGGACCTGACGGAGGCGACCTTCGACGGCGCCGTGCTGCATGGCGCCATCCTGATCGGCGCCATCCTGAGTGAGACCTCCTTCGCCGGCGCGGATCTGGCGGGGGCTGTCTTCGGCACGGTCGATTACGGCTCAGCCAGCTTCCAGAACGCGCTGAAGCCGGTGCATTTCGACACGCTGGATATCACGCTGCAAACGCTGGTGCGCCAGCATGTGGACTGGATCAGGACCGCCGGCAAGAAAGGCCGCCGCGCCAACCTGACGCGCATCGACCTTTCCGGCATGAAGCTGGCGGAGCTGAACTTCTCCGCCGCGGCCTTCGAATTCGCGGTGCTCGCCAGAACCGACCTGCAGAAATGCGAGCTGCTGATGGCCGATATGGGCTTCGCCGACCTGCGCGGTGCGGACCTGTCGCGCGCCGACCTGCGCGGGGTCAATCTGAAGCGCGCCAATCTGACCGGCGCGCGGCTGGTCGCCGCCAAGATGAACCCGGTGCCGATCTTCGGCGCGGTGACCCAGTTCTGGACCAGCCAGCTGGAGCACGCGAAGTTCGTCGAGGCCGACCTGTCCGGCATCGACATGCGCAAGGTGGTCGCCCGCAGCGCCAGCTTCGTGAAGGCGGTGCTGCGCAATGCCGACCTGTCGGGCGCTGACCTGCAGGATGCCGATTTCACCGAAGCCGATTTGCGCGGTGCCAATCTGGAAGGCTGCGATCTGCGCGGCGCCATTGGCATCCGGCAATGAGTAACCTGCCCGCCACCGTGCCCGCAATCGCGGCGTCGCCGCTTATCGCCAGCGATATCGTGCGCGGCACCTGTCGGCTACTGGCCGCCCACGGCCATGGCACGCTGACCGAGGTGACGCTGCGCACCGGCCGCCGGGTGGATGTGATGGCGCTGGCGCCGGATGGCAGCATCACCGTGGTGGAGGTGAAATCCTCCGTGCAGGATTTCCGCAGCGACCGCAAATGGCGCGATTATCTGGAGTTCTGCGACCGGTTCTTCTTCGCCGTGGGGGAGGGGTTTCCGCACGACATCCTGCCGGACGAGCCAGGGCTGATCGTCGCTGACCGGTTCGGTGCGGCCATCCTGCGCGAGGCGCCGGAGGCACGGCTGGCGCCGGCGCGGCGCAAGGCACTGACCCTGAAATTCGCGCTGCTGGGCAGCCAGCGCCTGACCCGTACGCTCGACCCGGAAGCCTGCTGAGCCCGAAAAGCAAAAGGCCCGCTTTTCAGCGGGCCTCTGCGTATCTCTGGAAGCGGCGCTATCAGGCGGCCTGCTTCTTCTCCATCGCCTTCACCACGCGGCGCTTCAGCTGGCGCGCCTCGGTGGTCAGCGCGGCCACCCGGGTGTTCAGCAGATAGGCGTCGATGCCGCCATTCTTCTCGATGGTGCGGATCGCGTTGGTGCTGAGTCGCACGCGGACCATGCCGAGCACATCGGACAGCAGCGAGGTTTCCTGCAGGTTCGGCAGGAAACGGCGGCGGGTCTTGTTGTTGGCGTGGCTGACGTTGTTGCCGACCAGCACGCCCTTGCCGGTGATCGTGCAGCGTTTCGCCATGTCTCGTCTCCGAATTCCTATGGCAGGGCAAGCCCTGACGGTTGAGCGGGCTTCCGGCCCACAAAATAGCGTACCCAGCCGGCAATCCGGCTCAGGAGAGCGCGGTTTGTAGCCGCTCCCGCCCGCCCCGTCAAGCCATCCGGGACGGAATCTTTGCCAAATTTCTCTTAGACCGGCTTAAGGCTCAATGCGCACGCTGGGGCCGGACAGCAGCATCTTGCTCTTCACCGGCGAGGACAGCACGATGGAGCTGCTGGTCTGGCCGAAGGTCCGCAGCTGGGCAATCACAGCCTCCAGATGCGCCGGGGAGGAGACCAGCACCTTGAACAGGAAACAGTCGATGCCGGTGACATGGTGGCATTCGATGATCTCGCTCAGATTGCGGGCCATCGCGGCGACGCGGGCATACTGGTCGCCATTCAGCCTGAGATGGATGAAGGCCAGTGTCGGAAAGCCCAGTCGCGTCGGGTCGATGGTCGCCCGGTAGCCGGCGACGATGCCCATATCCTCCATGCGGCGCACGCGTTCGGCCACGGCGGGTGAGGAAAGCCCCACACGACGGCCCAGCTCGCTGAAGGATAACCGCGCATCTTCCTGCAAAGCACGCAGGAGTTGCCAGCCAACCTTATCTAGAACACTTTCCGAATCGAAAGCCATATTATCTGGGGAGTTTGGTTTTACGGATATTTTTTTTACTTTACTTTCCATCCACAGTTTCATCAACATTTTCCACAGCCGCCGCGAAAACAATCGCCCGGCAGCACCCGAACGGACCCCGGATGGACCTGCTTTTCTTCTATAAGGCGCTGGCTGTCGGCTTCGCGATCGCCGCCCCGGTCGGCCCGATTGGCGCGCTGTGCATACAGCGCACGCTGAAGCGCGGCCTGCCGGCTGGGCTGGCGGTCGGGCTGGGGGCAGCGCTGGCGGATGGCACCTATGGCGCCGTCGCCGCCTTCGGGCTGGTGTCTGTCATGGATTTCTTCGTGGCCTGGCAGGATGTGCTGAAGATCGGCGGCGGCGTGTTCCTGATCCTGCTCGGCATCAAGGCCATCGTGATCTATGCCGATGCCGACCGGCTGCCCGAACGCCCCATCCTTCCCTTCCTGGCCCCGGGCGGAAAGCTGGGCCTGGCGGGCGAGGTGATCGCCACCTTTGCGCTGACCCTGACCAACCCGATGACCATCCTGTCCTTCATCGCGATCTTCGCCGGGCTGGGGCTGATGCATGCCGGCGGCGAGACGTCGCAATCGATCGGCCTGACCGTCGGGGTGTTCGTCGGCTCCGCCCTGTGGTGGGTGCTGCTGTCCGGCTTCGTGACGGCAATCCGGGGGCGCATACCGGATACGGCGCTGCCCTGGATCAACCGTTTCGCCGGCGCGCTGCTGATCGGTTTCGGCGCCGCCGCCATTACCACCTAGGAAGCGATCTATGGCCGGTTCCGTCTTTCCGGTGTCGATCAAGGGGGTGATCCTGCATCGCGGGCAGGTGATCCTGCTGCGCAACGAGCGCGCGGAATGGGAATTGCCGGGCGGGCGCCTGGAACCGGGCGAGCAGCCGGAAGACTGCCTGCACCGGGAAATCTTCGAGGAACTGTATCTCGATGTCGTGGTCGGTCCGCTGCTGGATTGCTGGACCTACCGCATCGCCCAGGTGGACCGCGAGGTGGTGATCGTCAGTTACGCCTGCCGACTGAAGCACAATCTGGGATCGCTCAGCTTCAGCCAGGAGCATCTGGATGCCGGGCTGTTCGCGGTGGATGATCTGGCCGGTCTGGCCCTGCCGGAGGGCTATCGCCGCGCCATTGCCAAAGCGGCTGGCGGCGCTGCTTAATTCTCGTCGCCGGCAAGCTCGCGCTGATGCGTGAAATATTTGATGATCTGCTTCTTCAGCCCCGGATTCATGCTGTAGAAGAAGGCGCCGACCATGCCGTCGGGCTGCACCCGCGCCACCACCGCCTCGACCGGAAAGTCGATATTGACCACATCGTCCTTCACGCAGAGGCGCAGATAGATTTTCTGCTTCGGCACGACCTGGTCGCACGGGCCGAAGAACAGGCCGGTCAGGCTCCAGTTCTTCAGCGCATAGCGATGCCCGTCAAGTTCGACGAAGCAATCCCCGACCGGCTCGACGCGCGGAGCAATCCGGCGCTCGTCGGTTGAGAGCATTTCCTTCAATCTCGCGAACATGACCTTGCCTTGCCTTTCCGTGGCCAACCGATTCAAATGTTCGCCACGACGCAATTAAACACGGTTAAGCTGAATCAATCGTTAACGCCACAAAACATTGAAAATGTGGCCTTATTATCTCCGCCGGGAAGGGTCTGCGATCATGGTCGAAGTGAACATACTGCGCGATGTGGGCGAGATCATCGGCGCGGGCCTGGCCTGGATCGCCGATACGGTGCTGGGCGCCTTGGACTCACTGGGCGCCATCTTCTCGGATTTCTTCGGCGGGGTGGCCAGCGGCGCCGGCATGGACGATGCCAGCCTGTTCGCCTGGGTGCTGCTGGCGCTGGGAGCGCTGTTCATCGTGGGGGCGCTGCAGGCCTTCATCGGGGCGCGCATCGTCGGCGGCATCTTCCAGCTGGTCATCGGCGCCGCCCTGATCGGCTGGGCCGTGACATGAGGCCTATCTGAAGCTGTCGACCAGCCGGAAATCGAGGCGGTCGCCATCCGCCAGTCCCAGATGCTCACGCAGCCTGACCTCGCAGGCGATCTCCACCTGGTTGGCCGGATAGTCCGGCTCGTCGCCGCGCAGGATCAGCCCGCGATAGCGCCCGGCAATCAGCGCCCGGCCAATCGACAGCCCCTTGCGGGCCGGCGCATGGTCGGTCCACACGGTAACGCCCAGATCGGCCTCGGTCACATAGAAGGGCAGAAATCCGACAAAAGGCAGGTCGAGCAGCAAATTCAGCGTGCCCGGCACCATGCCGATACCGCCCGCCAGCGCCTGCAGCCCCTGATGCACCGGCTCCAGCGCCATGCGGTCGCTGGCGAAGCCACGCCCCGCCGCGACGCGCCCGCGATGGGCCGGCCCCATCGCCTCCACCCCGCTCAGTCGAACAGGCGGTCGATATCGTCCTGGCTGACGCCCTTGCCCTTCAGCTGCGGACCATTCAGCAGGGCGGCGTCGCCCTCGCGGGCATCCTCGCCGATTTCCTTGGACAGGCGTGCCAGCTCGTCCTTGCCCCACAGGCTGACCATGGTATTCAGCTTCTCGTCGATGAATTTCAGCGAGGTCACGACCTTGGAAACGCGCTGGCCGGTAATGTCCTGGAAGGTGCAGGCCTCGAACACCGCGCCGATACGGTCGCCGATGGCATCCAGCTTCTTGGTCATCGGCTTGTTGTCCGGTGCCATGTCGCGGATTTCCTGGGCGATGGCGTCGATCGCCTCGACGCTTTCCAGGATGGTGTTGGTCGCATCCTCGGTCGCCGCGACGATGGCGTCCAACTCCTGCGACATGCTGTTGAAATGGTCGGTATCCTCGCCCGGCTTGCGGATCGCCGCCAGTTCACGCCGGATCTTCTGGGTGAAGGCGAAAAGCTTCAGGATTTCGGGCTTAAGGTCAGTGGCGTTATTGCCGGACATTGTTCTGAATCCCCACAAAGACGGCCAGTGCCGCACTGGCCCAGCCTAGTAGCCGTCGAATTAAGCAAAGGTTAACGGCCTTGCTGGACGAATGGCGGAAAGATTCGCCATAGTGCCGTCCGTCATAGCCAAGTACCTTCAAACACAATGCCAGCCTTGGCCCGCCGCGGCCATAAAGAAAACCGGAAACAGGGAAGAACGCGATGGTCAGCAAGCCGAAATCCGATATCGAGATCGCCCGTGAAGCGCACCTCAAGCCGATTGAGGAGATTGCCGCGAAACTGGCGATCCCGGCGGACCGGCTGTACCGCTATGGCCCGACCAAGGCAAAGATCGATCTTGGCTATATCGCATCGCTGAAGGACCGGCCGGACGGCAGGCTGATCCTGGTCACGGCGATGAGCCCGACCCCTGCCGGCGAGGGCAAGACCACCACCACGGTGGGCCTCGGCGACGGGCTGAACCGGATCGGCCGGAAGGCGATGATCTGCCTGCGCGAACCCAGCCTTGGCCCGTGCTTCGGCATGAAGGGTGGTGCCGCCGGCGGCGGCCATGCCCAGGTCGTGCCGATGGAGGATATCAACCTCCACTTCACCGGCGACTTCCACGCCATCGCGGCGGCAAACAATCTGCTGGCGGCGCTGATCGACAACCACATCTACTGGGGCAACGAGATCGGCATCGACACGCGCCGCGTCAGCTGGCGCCGCGTGGTGGACATGAATGACCGGGCGCTGCGCCAGATCGTCAGCTCGCTGGGCGGGGTGGCCAACGGCTATCCGCGCGAGGACGGGTTCGACATCGTGGTCGCCTCCGAGGTGATGGCGATCTTCTGCCTGGCGACCGACCTGGAAGACCTGACGGCCCGGCTGGGGCGCATCGTCATCGGCTATACCCGCGACCGCCGGCCCGTGCGCGCGGCCGAGCTGATGGCCGCCGGTCCGATGACGGCCCTGCTGCGTGATGCGCTGATGCCGAATCTGGTGCAGACGCTGGAGAACAACCCGGCCCTCGTGCATGGCGGGCCGTTCGCCAACATCGCGCATGGCTGCAATTCGGTGATCGCCACCAAGGCGGCGATGAAGATGGCCGACTATGTGGTGACCGAGGCCGGGTTCGGTGCCGATCTGGGCGCCGAGAAATTCTTCGACATCAAGTGCCGCAAGGCGGGACTGGCGCCGGATGCCGCCGTCCTCGTCGCCACCGTGCGCGCGCTGAAGATGCATGGCGGCGTCGCCAAGGCCGATCTGGGGCAGGAGAATGTCGCCGCCGTCGAGGCTGGCCTCGCCAATCTGGGCCGGCACATCGCCAATGTGCGGAAATATGGCGTGCCGCTGGTCGTCGGCATCAACGGCTTCACCGGCGATACCGAGGCGGAGGTCGCCGCCGTGCTGGAATTCTGCCGGGCGCAGGGCGTGGATTGCTTCCTGAACCGGCACTGGGCGGAAGGCGGCAAAGGCATTGAGGCGATGGCCGCACGCGTGGCGGAGCTGGCGGATAGCGGGCAGTCAAACTTCAAGCCGCTCTATCCCGACGGGATGCGGCTGGCGGAGAAGGTCCGCACTGTTGCGCGGTCGATCTATGGTGCCGAAGACATCGCCTTCGACGCCACCGTCGCCAAGCGTTTCGAGCAGCTGGAGGCGGATGGGTTCGGCAATTTCCCGGTCTGCATCGCCAAGACGCAGTACAGCTTCTCGACCGATGCCGCGGCACGCGGCGCCCCAACCGGCCATATCGTGCCTGTGCGCGAAGTCCGGCTGTCGGCGGGGGCGGAGTTCGTGGTGGCGATCTGCGGCGACATCATGACGATGCCCGGCCTGCCGCGCGTGCCGGCGGCCAATGCCATCCATGTGAACGAAAAGGGCGAGATCGAGGGGCTGTTCTAACGCAGCCCCTCAAACCCGGTCGGGATAACGGTCAGGACAGGCCGATCTTGCCCATGGCGAGGAACTTCTCGCGGCGCTTCGCCTTCAGTTCCTTGCCGTCCAGCGGCAGCAGCGTCTTCAGCGCCTTCTCCACGGCGTCGCCCAGCGCGGTCAGCGCGTCGCCCGGCCGGCGATGCGCGCCGCCCACCGGCTCGGCCACGATCTCGTCGATGACGTCGAGCTTGTGAAGGTCCTGCGCGGTCAGCCGCAGCGCCTCGGCGGCGACCTGAGACTGGTCGGAGCTGCGCCACAGGATCGAGGCGCAGCCTTCCGGCGAGATCACCGAATAGACCGAATGCTCGAACATGATGACATGGTCGGCGGCGGCCAGCGCGATGGCGCCGCCGGAGCCGCCCTCGCCGACGATGCAGGCGATCACCGGCACCTTCACGGCAAGGCAGGCCTCGATGGAGCGGGCAATCGCCTCGGCCTGGCCGCGCTCCTCGGCACCGACGCCGGGATAGGCACCCGCCGTATCGATGAAGGTGACGATCGGCAGGCCGAACCGGTCGGCCAGCTCCATCAGCCGGCGCGCCTTGCGGTAGCCCTCGGGCTTCGCCATGCCGAAATTATGGCGCACCCGTTCCTCGGTGGTCGCGCCCTTCTCCATCCCCATGACGACGACGGAATGGCCGCGGAACCGCCCCAGGCCGCCCGGCAGCGCCGCATCCTCGGCGAAGTTCCGGTCGCCGGCCAGCGGCGTGAATTCCTCGATCAGGTGCGAGACGATGTTCTTGAAGCGCGGCCGGTCCTGATGGCGGGCGACCTGCACCTTCTGCCAGGGAGTGAGCTTCTGGTAGGTGGTCAACAGCAGACGCTCGACCTTGCCTTCCAGCCGGGCCACTTCCTCGGCGATGTTGATCTCACTGCCGCCGGACAGGTGCCGAAGCTCCTCGATCTTGCCTTCGACCTCGGCAATCGGCTTCTCGAAATCCAGAAAACTGCGCATGCGCCCCAGGGACCTGTTGTGTCGCGAAGTCGGCGGCACCATACCGGCGCCGCCGTCTCGGCACAAGTCGGGGGTTTATCCCGCTAGAGTCTGGACCGCGCGAAAAAGCGCAGGGTCAGCGCCACCGCGACACTGGCCAGGCCGATCACGAAACCCAGCCACACGCCATAGACACCGCCCCAGCCCGGCGCGATATCGACCCAGTAGCCCAGCACCACCGCACCGGTGAAGCCCAGCCCCCAATAGCCGGCAATCGCATAGGCCATCGGCACAGCGGTATCGCGCAGGCCGCGCAGTGCTCCCAGCGCGATGGTCTGGGTGGCATCGAACAGCTGGAACCAGGCCGCGATCAGCAACAGCCGCACCGCGATCTCGATGACCGGCACATTCTCCGCCAGCTTATGATCGAGGAACAGGCCGGCGATGAAATCCCCCGCCAGCCAGAAGCCAAGCGCCGCCAGCGCCGCATAGCCGAGGCCCAGCGACAGCGAGATCACACCTGCCCGTCGCACGCCCGGCCGGTTGCCGGCCCCGACCGCCAGCCCGACACGGATCGTCGTCGCCTGCGACAGGCCATAGGGCACCATGAAGCTGAGCGCCGCGCATTGCAGGGCGATGGCGTGTGCCGCCAGCGCCTGGATGCTGATGGCGCCGATCAGGAAGCTGGCAGCCGAGAACAGCCCGACCTCGGCCAGGTTGGTCAGACCGCTGGGCACGCCGATGCGGAAGATGGTGACGAAACGCGACCAGTCCGGCCGCCACCAGCGCGCCAGGATGCGGTAGCGCCGCAGCCGCCGGTTGGTCAGGCAATAGGCCAGCAGCACGGTGAACATGGCGATGTTCACCAGCACGGAGCTGACCGCCGCCCCCACCAGCTCCAGCCTCGGAAAGCCGAAATTGCCGAACATCAGCGTGTAATTGCCGAGGATGTTCAGGAAGAAGCCGGTGGTGGAGCTGATCAGCACCAGATGCGCCTTGCCATGCGATGCGACCAGGATGCGCAGGGGAATCAGCCACAGGACGAAGGGAATCGCGATCAGCGAAACATGCAGATAGCTCTCCGCCAGCGTCACCGCCTCCGGCTGCTGGCCCAGCAGCGACATGATCGGCGCCGAGAACAGCAGCAGGAAGAAATAGGGCACCGACAGCGCGGCCCCGGCCCAGAAGCCCTGGCGTACGCTGCGCCGGACATTGCGGAACTGCCGCGCCCCCAGCGCCTGCGAGATCATCGGCGCGACGGCGGCCAGAATCCCCATGCCCAGGAAAAACAGCGGAAACATGTAGTTGGTCGCCAGCGTGCCGGCGGCCAGCATTTCCGGCCCCAGCCAGCCGGTCATCACCACGTCGGTGGTGTTGATCGCCATCTGGGCGAGCTGCGCCAGGATCAGCGGCAGCGCCAGCTTCAGCGTGGCGCGGGTCTCATCCCAGTTGGGCCGGCCGCTCTCGACGGGCGGGCGGGTGTCTTTCAGAAGACTGGCGGCGACGGACATTCTTCATTCCTCCGCCGAGAGGGCCGGACAGACGGGGCGCTGGATTTTGGCGGCAAATAGCCTGGCAGAAATAAAAAAGCGCGCCTTCGTCAGGGTCCGGCGCGCTCGGCTGTTCTTATTTCAGCGTTGGATTATGGCGCGCGGCGGGCGGACTCGTCCCGGGATTCCGACGGAATTCCCGCGAGAGAGACAGCCTCGATCCTGATGAAGGTGCGTTTTGCCATAATGATCCTGTCCTACCCGCCCCTCGCCGCCCGGTCAAGCCGGGAAGTTGCAGAGATGAGGATGCCGGTGATTACGCACCGGCATCACCCCATTTTTCTTCCCGTCACCCCCGCACTTGTTGCCCATGGGCGCATCGGGGGTCCAGGCTTCCGCTTGCTGGATCGTCTGTCGAGTAAACTGAACCCTGGATTCCCGGCACAAGGCCGGGAATGGCAGTCAGAGGAGGGGGTTAGCGGCAGAGAATGAGGCCTTACTTGCTCAGGAAACCGTCAGCGTGTCGCCGGTCCGCACGGTGCCCGGCACTGTCACCTGCAGATAGACACCCATGTCGAAATGGCCGAAGCCCCGGCGCAGCGCCAGCGGCAAATTGGCGTCACGCTCCGCCGTCTGCGGGTTCACATTGGTGGCGGCACAGCGACCGATGCGCTTGTAGAGTTTCAGCCCAACCTTGCCCAGCTGGACTTTCGTCTCCTCGGTCCAGCCGAATTCCGCCCAGGCCGGCAGCCCCTCGATATAGAGATTGCCGCGGAACCGGATGGGATCGACCGGATGGCCGGTCACCCGCTCCAGATCGCGGATGCTGGCGAGGTTGATGAGCGACAGCTTGCCATCGAGGGAATCGGTGAAGGCATCCTCTTTCGCCTCGATCAACCGCAGCGCTCCACGCACCTCGCCGGCCAGATAGGCACGCAGGAAATCCTCGACGATGGTCCGGCCCAGCGGGGTGGTGATGTCGGCGCGCGCCACCTGCCGGCCGTCGCGCCTCAGCGTCAGATGCCCGGTCTCCGGCTCGAAAGCCGCCTCGATACCGGCCAGCTTGGCGCAATTAACCAGCGTGACGAAATTGGCCTTCGGCGCCCAGCCGCCATCCGGCGGCAGATCGGTGGTGGAGCCGTGGGCGATGGCGAAGCGCCGGTCATGCGGCAGCGCCTTGCCGACCGACAGGGCGGCGGATTCGAGGTCATGCGCGCTCATCCCCTTCACGGGGTAGCGGCACAGGCGGGCAAGGGTTGGCGAATCGGACATGCTTCACTCTCTAAACCTATAGGGTGCCCTGTCAACGCGCGATTCCAGCCACTTATTCACGCACCCGCCTCTTGTGTGACACAAAGGACACGCCATCTCTAGCACAGAGCATGGATCCTCTTCCGATGCGGCCGCCGCCAGGCGGGGCCGCGCCCTCGGAAATGGCCTTACGGGCAGCACGGATCGATGTGTCGCAAAAGGAGAAATCGCATGGACATCGAGAAATTCACCGAACGGTCGAAGGGCTTCCTGCAGTCGGCCCAGACCATGGCGCTGACACGCGGCCATCAGCGGCTGATGCCGGAACATCTGCTGAAGGTGCTGCTGGACGATGCGGAAGGGCTGGCCGCCAACCTGATCCGCGCTTCGGGCGGCGACCCCGCCAAGGCGCTGGCCACCACCGACGCGGTGCTGGAGAAGCTGCCGCGCGTCGAGGGCAGTGGCGCCGGGCAGGTCTATCTCTCGCCGGAGCTGGCGCGCATCCTCGACCAGGCAACCAAGATCGCCGAGAAGGCGGGCGACAAGTTCGTCACCGCCGAGCGGCTGCTGCTGGCGCTCGCCATGGCCGACGGCACGGATGCCGGCAAGGCCCTGAAGGAGGCTGGCCTCACCCCGCAGAAGCTGAACGAGGCGATCAACGATGTCCGCAAGGGCCGTACCGCCGATACCGCGACCGCCGAACAGGGCTATGACGCGCTGAAGCGCTATGCCCGCGACCTGACGGCCGCCGCGCGCGAAGGCAAGATCGACCCGGTGATCGGCCGCGACGAGGAAATCCGCCGCACCATCCAGGTGCTGTCGCGCCGCACCAAGAACAATCCCGTGCTGATCGGCGAGCCTGGCGTCGGCAAGACCGCCATCGTCGAGGGGCTGGCCCAGCGCATCGTCAATGGCGACGTGCCGGAGACGCTGAAGAACCGCCGGCTGCTGTCGCTCGATCTGGGCGCGCTGATCGCCGGCGCCAAGTTCCGTGGCGAGTTCGAGGAACGGCTGAAGGCTGTGCTGAGCGAGATCGCCTCGGCGGCCGGCGAGATCATCCTTTTCATCGACGAGATGCACACGCTTGTGGGTGCGGGCAAGGCGGATGGAGCGATGGACGCCTCCAACATGCTGAAGCCGGCGCTGGCGCGCGGCGAACTGCATTGCGTCGGCGCCACCACGCTGGACGAATACCGAAAGCATGTGGAGAAGGACGCCGCCCTGGCGCGGCGCTTCCAGCCGGTCTTCGTGTCCGAACCGTCGGTGCCGGAGACCATCTCCATCCTGCGCGGGCTGAAGGAGAAGTACGAGCTGCATCACGGCGTGCGCATCACCGACAGCGCCATCGTCGCGGCGGCGCAGCTGTCCAACCGCTACATCACCGACCGCTTCCTGCCCGACAAGGCGATCGACCTGGTGGACGAGGCCGGCAGCCGGCTGCGCATGCAGGTGGATTCGAAGCCCGAGGAGATCGACGAGCTGGACCGCAAGATCATCCAGCTGAAGATCGAGCGTGAGGCGCTGAAGAAGGAGAGTGATTCCGCGTCGCGCGACCGGCTGGAGAAGCTGGAGGTCGAGCTGTCCGAGCTGGAGAGCGAGAGCGCCGACCTGACCGCGCAGTGGCAGAGCGAGAAGGAAAGCCTGTCCGCTGGCCAGAAGCTGAAGGAACAGCTGGACCAGGCCCGCACCGAGCTGGAGATCGCGCAGCGGCGCGGTGAGCTGCAGCGTGCCGGCGAGCTGATGTATGGCGTCATCCCCGAGCTGGAGCGCAAGCTGAAGGGTGCCGAGGATGACGGCAGCCATCACATGCTGAAGGAGGAGGTGACGGCGGAGGAGATCGCGCAGATCGTCTCGCGCTGGACCGGCATCCCCGTCGACAAGATGATGGAGGGCGAACGCGAGAAGCTGCTGACCATGGAAGGCAAGCTGCGCCAGCGCGTGATCGGCCAGGACCCGGCCATCATTGCCGTCTCCAACGCCATCCGCCGTGCCCGCGCCGGGCTGCAGGACCCGAACCGGCCGATCGGTTCCTTCCTGTTCCTCGGCCCCACGGGTGTGGGCAAGACGGAGCTGACGAAGGCGCTGGCAGAATTCCTGTTCGATGACGAGCAGGCGATGGTGCGCATCGACATGTCGGAATACATGGAGAAGCATGCCGTCAGCCGCCTGATCGGCGCGCCTCCCGGCTATGTCGGCTATGAGGAGGGCGGGGCGCTGACCGAGGCGGTGCGCCGCCGGCCCTATCAGGTGATCCTGTTCGACGAGGTCGAGAAGGCCCATCCCGACGTGTTCAACGTGCTGCTCCAGGTGCTGGACGATGGCCGCCTGACCGATGGTCAGGGCCGCACGGTGGATTTCCGCAACACGCTGATCATCATGACCTCGAATCTGGGGTCGGAGATGATGGCCGGCGATGCCAGCGGTGCCGATGTGGAGAGCATGCGGGCCGCCGTGATGGAGGTGGTGCGTGCCGCCTTCCGCCCGGAATTCCTGAACCGGCTGGACGATATCCTGCTGTTCCACAGGCTGACTCGGGAGAACATGACCGGCATTGTCGAGGTGCAGCTGGGCCGTCTGTACAAGCTGCTGGAAGACCGAAATATCGCGCTCGACCTGTCGGACGCGGCGAAGGTCTGGCTGGGCGATGCCGGCTACGACCCGGTCTATGGCGCCCGGCCGCTGAAGCGGGTGATCCAGCGCGAACTGCAGAATCCGCTGGCGACCATGATCCTGGAAGGATCGATCCATGATGGCGACCGGGTGAAGGTCGATGTCGAGGATGGGCTGCTGGCGATCAACGGCAAGCGCATCGTGGAGCAGGCCGCTTGAGACTGTTTTGCCTGACCTCAGGCCGTTTGCCGCAAAAGCAAACACCCCCGGGAGCAATCCCGGGGGTTTTTCTATTGCCTTGAGGCGACGCAAAAGCGTCTCGGTCCACTCCGTCCGTCACCCCCGCACTTGTTGCGGGGGTCCAGGCTTCCACTAGCTGGATATCAGTCGAGCAGGCTGAACCCTGGATTCCCGGGACAAGCCCGGGAATGACAGTCAGAAAAACTGATCGACCGAGAGACAGTCTGCACAGCCCGATCAGGCGGCGCCGCTTTCCTCTTCCACCGGCAAGGTGCCCTGCTCGGCATCGGCGCTGCGGACCCGGGGCGCGCGACGGCGGCGCACCGGCGCGGCCGGCTGCTCAGCATTATCGCCGGCTTCCGGTGCGGCGACAGCCTCCGGCGTCTCGGCATCGGCACTCCGCGACCGGCGCGGGCGGCGCAGCGGGCCACGGCGCGGCGCCGTATCCTCGTCCCCCTCGCCCTGCGCGCCGTTGGCCGGCGCACCGCCGCCAAGGCCCATCATGCGCTGCAGGCCATCAGCATCGTCCTCGTCGCGGTTTTCGTCACGGGACGGACGCGGACGGCGTTCACCCTGATGCGATGCCTGCCGACGCTCGCCCTGGCGATCAGCCTGGCGGTCGCCCTGACGATCAGACGAGCGACCGTCGGAATCGTCATCGCCCTGGCTCTCGTCCTGGGAATGCCGGTTCAGCATGACGACCTGGCCGTCGCTGTCCTCGTCGGAATTGTCGCCGGACTGCCGGTCATCGCGGAAGCGGTCGCGCGGCTCGTAATTGCGCTCGCCGCCCTGATTGCGATTGCCGTTATGGCGCTGCTGGTTTTCCTCATACTCCGCCTGCGCGGCCTCTTCGGCCTGGATGATGCGCAGATAATGCTCGGCATGCTGCAGCAGGTTCTCGGCCCGGATGCGGTCGCCCGCCGACGAGGCATCGCGCGCCAGCGCCATGTACTTCTCGTGCACCTGATAGGCGGTGCCCCGGATACGGACCTCGGGACCGTTACTGTCGTACGTATGGTTCCGGGGAGAGGAATGCGGCTTGCGCCCGCCGTTGCCGCGCCCACGGGAGCGCTTCTGATGAGGACCTTGTCTCATGGCACCATTCTACACGTTGTAATGGGCGTCAAACGCCGGGCCGGCAGCACAAAAGGTGCGTCTCAACGGGACGAACCACCGATATTCGGGAGAGCTAGGCTTGGCGTTCTTCAACGCTGGGCCGCCGGGCGTTCAGCCGCGTTCAACCTAGTCGCTAATTCCGCCCTGTCCAACATTTTTTTACGTTTTGGCCCGCAAATTTGTCAGTGTCGATTACCAGCGGGCAGCGTTAACCATTTACCGCAACCAGTTCCAGGCACCTGACGATCCCGGCAAGGTCGGCATGGGCCGTGTGGCGTTGCAGCCCGCAGGACGCCGCGATCTCCGCCACATCCTTCTCCTGGCCCTGCCCCAGTTCCAGAAACACATGCCCCTGCGGCGCCAGCAGGCGCGCCGCATGCGACATCAGCGCACGATAGGCGTCCAGCCCGTCCGCCCCGCCGGCCAGCGCCAGCAGCGGGTCATGCCGCGCCACTTCGGGCGCCAGCGCCGGCACCACTTCCGCCTCGATATAGGGCGGGTTGGACAGGATGATGTCGAAGGCACCCTCAAGCCCCTGCCCCCAGTCGCCGGTGCGGAAAGCGGCGCGGGATGAAAGGCCGAGATCGGCGGCATTGGCGCTGGCCGTGGCCACCGCGTCCTCCGCCTTGTCGATGCCGAGGCCGCTGGCGGCGGGATATTCCGACAGCACCGCCAGCAGCAGGCAACCGGTGCCGGTGCCGAAATCCAGCACGCGCAGGGGAGCGTTACGGTCCGGGAAGGCCTTCAGCACCGCCTCCACCAGCGTCTCGCTGTCCGGGCGGGGATCGAGCGTTGCCGGCGACAGGCGGAAGCTGAGGCCCCAGAATTCCCGCCGTCCCAGAATCCGCGAGACCGGCAGCCGGTCCGCGCGCGCCGCCACGAACCGCTCGAAGCGATCGGCCACCGCTTGCGGCACCTCCGTCTGCGGCTCCAGGATCAGCCGGTGGGCCTCTACTCCCAGCGCCTCGGCCAGCAGCAGGCGGGCATCGCGCCGTGCCTCCTCGACCCCGGCGGCCTCCAGCCGTACGGCAGCATCGCGCAGCAGGTCGGCAGCGATCGTCACGTCAGCTCGGCCAGCCGCTCGGCCTGATCCTCGGCGGTCAACGCGTCGATCACCTCGTCCAGCGCCTCGCCCAGCATCACCTTCTCGATCTTGTGCAGGGTCAGGCCGATGCGGTGATCGGTAACGCGCCCCTGCGGGAAATTATAGGTGCGGATGCGCTCCGACCGGTCGCCGGATCCGACCTGGCTCTTGCGCGCGGCGGAGCGTTCGGCGTCCAGCTTGCCGCGCTCCAGGTCGTACAGGCGGGACAGCAGGATCTTCATCGCCTTCTGCTTGTTGCGCAGCTGCGATTTCTCGTCCTGCTGGCTGACCACCAGCCCGGTCGGCAGATGGGTGATGCGCACCGCGCTGTCGGTCGTGTTCACCGACTGGCCGCCCGGCCCGCTGGCGCGGAATACGTCGATGCGCAGATCCTTGTCCTCGACATGGACGTCCACCTCCTCCGCCTCCGGCAGCACGGCGACCGTGGCGGCGGAGGTATGGATGCGGCCCTGATTTTCGGTCGCCGGCACGCGCTGCACCCGATGCACGCCGGACTCGTACTTCAGCCGGGCGAACACATTGGCCCCGGTGATGGTGGCGATGCCTTCCTTCATCCCGCCGACATCGTTCTCCGAGACTTCCATCACCTCGAAGCGCCAGCCATGCAGCGCGGCATAGCGGCGGTACATCTCGAACAGCTCGGCGGCGAACAGCCCGGCCTCGTCGCCGCCGGTGCCGGCGCGCACTTCCAGGATGGCGTTCTTCTCGTCCGCCTCGTCCTTCGGCAGCAGCGCGATCTTCACCGCCTGCTCCAGCTCCGTCAGCCGGTCCTCCAGGAGGGCCAGCTCCTCCTCGGCCATCGCTTTCATTTCCGCATCGGTCGAAGGGTCGGCCAGCAGCTGGACCAACCCATCGCGCTCCGCCTCGCCGGCACGCAGGGCGTTGATGCTCTCGACCACCGCTTCCAGCTCGGCATATTCCTTGGACATGCGCTGAAAGCGCTGCGCATCCATCGGCTCGCCCGATGACAGCATCGCCCGCAGCTCGTCATGCCGGGCGACCACGCGGTCCAGTTTGTGGCTAAGGTCCACCGACCTACTCCTCGTTCTTCGTATCGTCAGGCATCTCGTCAGGCGGTGCGTCCGGAAACAGCCGCCGCAACAGCGACTCGGACGCCGCCTGTTCTTCTCCTGTCACGGCCATCCGGCGCAACTCCTCCATCGGCCTGTGCAGCAGCCGGTTCACCAGCAGTTGCGTCGCCCGGTCGAGCGCCGGCCTTGCCGGATCATCCGGCGGCAGTTCCGCCAGCACCGCCTGCCGTGCCGCCTCGAACCCCGCCCGCAGCGCTACCAGCGCCGGTACTGCATCACGTTCGGCCTGGCGCTGCCGGAAGCCCGCCAGCTCCGCCTCCAGGATCGCCCAGGCGGCCCCGGCCTCGGCCTCGCGCCCGGCACGGCCTTGCAGCGCCACCTGCTCCAGCTCGTCCAGATCGTAGAGGAAGGCGTCATCCAGCCGGTTCACCGCCGGCTCGATATCGCCCGGCACCGCCAGATCGACCAGGAAGACCGGCCGCCGCCGGCGCCGCCGCAACGCCCCCTCGACCATATCGGCGCTCAGCATATAGCGCCCTTCGCCCTGACACGCCACGACGATATCGGCCTCGGCCAGCCGGTCCGGCAATTCCTCCAGCAGCGCATAATGGCAGCCCAGTCGCCGGGCCAGCGACTCAGCCCGCCGCGCGGTCCGGGCGACCACCATGGCATCGCCCAGCCCAGACGATAGTAGCTGCTGCATCAGGAACTCGCCCATATCGCCGGCACCGATCAGCAGCGCCCGGCAGCGCGACAAATCGCCCTGGACGTCGCGGGCCAGCTGACAGGCGGCAGCAGCCAGCGAGACCGGGCGCTGGCCGATTGCGGTCTCCGTCCGCACCCGCTTTGCCGCCTGATAGGCGGCCTGCAGGATGGGTTCCAGTACCGGGCCGACCCGCCCGGCATCGCGCGCCAGCCGGTGCACCGCCTTCACCTGGCCCAGCACCTGCGGCTCGCCAATCACCTCGCTGTCCAGCGAGGATGCGACCGCGAAGGCGTGGCGCAGCGCGGCCTCGCCGGTTTCCAGAAAGCGCTGGGGCAGCAGTGTGCGCGGGTCCAGCCCCGCGCTTTCCGCCAGCACGTCGAAAGCAGCCTCACCCAGCTGCGGCGTCGGGCCGACACCCCAGACTTCGACGCGGTCACAGGTGCACAGCACCATCGCCTCGGCCAGGCCGGCCGCCTGCAGCCGGTCGAGCAGGGCCGGCACCGCCTCATCCTCGACATAGAGGCGCTCGCGCAGTTCCACGGGCCCGGTGCGGCGGTTGACGCCAGCGACGGTGAAGAGGGTGGCGGTCATCGCGCCGCCCGCGCCCTAACGCAAGCTGGAAAGGCGATCCGCGAGCTGCTCCAGGGGAACTTCCACCTGCTCGCCGCTGTCCAGATCGCGCAGCGTGGCGGCCTGGCGGGCAAGCTCGCTCTCGCCGATCAGGATGGCCGCGCGGGCGTTCAGCTTGTTGGCGCGTTTCATCCGCTTGCCGACATTGCCGCCATAGCCGAATTCCACCACATGGCCGGCGCGCCGCAGCCGGTCGGCCAGCGCCAGCGCCGCCGGTTCCTCCGCCGCGCTCACCGGAATGATGGCGACGGGACGCGGTGCTTCCGGCGTTTCCGCCAGCAGCAGCGCCAGCCGCTCGATACCGGCTGCCCAGCCGATGCCCGGCGTCTCCGGCCCGCCCATCATGCCGACCAGCCCGTCATAGCGCCCGCCGGCCATCACCGTGCCCTGCGCGCCCAGCGCCTCGGTCACGAACTCGAAGGCGGTATGGGTGTAATAGTCGAGGCCGCGCACCAGCCGGGGATTGACGTTGTAGGGGATGCCCAGCGCCTCCAGCCCTGCCTTCACCGCACCGAAGAAATCCTGCGAGGCCTGGTTCAGGTATTCGGCGAAGACCGGCGCATCGGCGACCAGCCTGCGGTCGCCCTCATCCTTGGAATCGAGGATGCGCAACGGATTGCGATGCAGCCTCTCGCGGCTGTCCGCCGATAGTTTATCGAGATGATCCTGGAAATAGGCGACCAGCACCTTGCGGTAGGCATCGCGGCTTTCCGGGTCGCCCAGCGTGTTCAGCTCCAGCGTCGTGCGGTCCCACACGCCAAGCCCGTCGAGGATGTGCTGGCCCAGCGCCAGCACCTCGACATCGGCCTGCGGTCCCGGCACGCCCAGCAGCTCCACGCCGATCTGGTGGAACTGGCGCAGCCGCCCCTTCTGCGGCCGTTCGTAGCGGAACATCGGCCCGGCATAGAAATATTTCAGCGGCAGATGCTGCGACAGCCCGTTGGAGATCAGCGCGCGCGCCACGCCGGCAGTGCCTTCCGGGCGCAGCGTCACCTGTTCGCCGCCCTTGTCGGTGAAGGTGTACATCTCCTTCGTGACGATGTCGGAGGTGTCGCCCAGCGTGCGCTGGAACACTTCCGTGAATTCGAAGATCGGCGTGGCGATGGGCGCGAAGCCATAGAGCGACGCGGTCTCGCGGGCGATATCGATGACGCGGGCGTGCCGGCGGAAATCCTCCGGCAAAAGATCGTGGGTGCCGCGGGCCGGCTGCAGGGAAGCCACGCTGTTCAGTCTCCTGGACGGGAAAATCTACTCTGCGGCGGTCGGCTGCGCCGGCTGCTGGCCGGCGGCGTCGATCTCCGCCGCCTTCTTCTCAATCAGCGCGACCAGATGGTCAACGATATTCGAATCCTTCAGCCGATGGTCGGGCAGGCCGTTCACATAGACCTGGTGCGTGCCATTGCCGCCACCGGTGAAGCCGATATCGGTCTCGCGCGCCTCCCCCGGCCCGTTCACCACGCAGCCGATGACGGAAACGGTCATCGGCGTGGTGATGTGGGCCAGCCGCTCCTCCAGCACCTCGACGGTCTTGATGACCTGGAATTGCTGACGCGCGCAGGACGGGCAGGAGATCACGGTGACGCCGCGCCGGCGCAGGCCCAGCGACTTCAATATGTCGTAGCCGACCTTCACCTCCTCGACAGGATCGGCCGAGAGCGACACGCGGATCGTGTCGCCGATACCGGCCCACAGCAGCGCGCCGAGGCCGATGGAGGATTTGATGGTGCCGGCGCGAAGACCGCCGGCCTCGGTGATGCCCAGATGCAGCGGGTAGTCGCAGGCGTCGGCCAGCCCCTGATAGGCGGCGACGGCCAGGAACACATCGGACGCCTTCACGCTGATCTTGAATTCGCGGAAATCGTTGTCTTCCAGGATGCGGGCATGGTCGAGCGCGCTTTCCACCATCGCGTCGGGGCAAGGCTCGCCATATTTCTCCAGCAGATGCTTCTCCAGGCTGCCGGCATTTACGCCGATGCGCATGGAGCAGCCATGATCCTTGGCCGCCTGCACCACCTCGCGCACCCGCGCGGCCGAGCCGATATTGCCGGGGTTGATGCGCAGGCAGGCCGCGCCCGCCTCCGCCGCCTCAATGGCGCGCTTATAGTGGAAATGGATGTCGGCAACGATCGGCACCGGGGAGGCGCGCACGATCTCCTTCAGCGCCTTCGTCGAGTCCTCGTCCGGGCAGGAGACGCGCACGATGTCCGCACCCGCCTCGGCGGCGGCCTGCACCTGCGCGATGGTCGCGGCCACATCGGGCGTCAGCGTGTTGGTCATGGTCTGCACACTGATCGGCGAATCGCCACCGACCGGCACGGAACCGACATGGATCAGCCGCGACTTGCGGCGGTGGATATCGCGATAGGGGCGAACGCTCATGCGTCGTCTCTCCCGTCCCGGACGGTTGGGTGAAACCAGTGCCTAGAGTGCGATCGCTTCAAATGCGATCCCTCAGTGATGCATTTGAAGCGTGAATCGCCCTCTATCCTTTTGATTAGAGGCGGATTCACGTTTGAGTCTGAATCAGACATCTGATGCAGACTCAAACGATCCGGCTCTAAGCTGCGCGTTCCGGCGCCCCGGATCAAGAGGCCGAACGATGAAAAGCCCGGAAACTGCCTTTAGACAAACTGCCTTTGGGCTGAACCCCGATTGGGCTATTGCCGCGCGTCGGCCCCGGACAGCAGCGCCTGCGGATCGAGCGCCACATCCCGGCGCACCGCCCCCAGCGGCCCCAGCGTCGGCGCCGGCTTGCCATCGACCAGGATTTCCAGCGCGCCGGCATTGCCGGTCAGCAGGGTCAGGCCGCTGCGATTCGGCACACGGTAGGTGTCGCCCTTGCGCAGGATGCGGGTGACCAGCGCATTCTCCCCCTCGCGGATCTGCAGCCAGACCTCGTCGGTCGCGTTCAGCACGATGCGCGGCCCGACGGTTGGGCTGGTGTCCGACCCGGTGCCGCCTGAACTGCCGGCAGAACCGGTGGCAGGAAGGCTGGCGACCGTCTGCGGCGCAGCAGGTGTTGGGGCTGGTGTCGGGGTGGGTGCCTGAGCGGCCGGCGCTGTGGATGCGGATGCAGCCGGGCGATCCCCACTTGTCGCCGTGTCATTGGACGCTGTATCGCGGGCGGCAAGGGCCGGGCCGGACGCCGCCGGCGCACCGGAAAGGCTCGACGGCTCGGGCGTCCGCTCTTCCTCGGCAGAAGGCGTGGGAGCAGAAGCGATGGGGTCGGACGTGCTGTTGCCAGAAGGCGCCTGCGGCGCAGAGACGATATCGGTCGCGGCCTGCGGCACGGGTTGCGACGGCGTGGCCTGAGCTGGCGCAGGAGCGGCTTGCCGAGGCGCGACCGGTACTACTGTCGCCGTCGAAGGCGCCGGCGCTGTGACAGGAGCTGGCGGCACGGCGGAAACCGGGACAGCCGGGGCCGGTTCGGAGACAACAGGAGCCGTAACGGCAGGCGCCGGCAGCGCGGAAGCTGCAGGCGCCGGCAGCGGCGGTTCCTCATCGCGCGTGATGGCGGCGACCGCCTGGCGGGCAGAGGGCTCCTCCACCGCAGCGGGAGCACCAGCCGTATCCGCCGCGCGACCGCCTTCCAGCAGGGCAACCAGCCGGTCCGGCACCGCTGGCACCAGTTCCGCTACACCCTTCTCGGTGACCGAAATGTAATACCAGCCGCCATAGGCCAGCAGCGCCACCAGCACCGAGACGAACAGGATGGCGCCGCCGGGAATACGGCCCTCGGGCGGCGGCGAGGGGAAGACCAGTTCCGTACGGCTCTTCAGCGCCGCCGTCTCGGCCTTGAATTCGTTGACCAGGCGGGGGGCGTCCAGCCCCACCAGCTCGGCATAGGCTCGCACGAAGCCGATCGCGTAGGTGCGGCCCGGCAGCGCGTCATAGCGTTCCGCCTCAATGGCTTCGAGATAGTTGCGGCGCACCCGCAGATAGCCGGCCACATCGTCCAGCGAATAGCCCGCACTCTCCCTGGCCTGCGCCAGCCGATAGCCGACACCGCGCGGCGTGTCCGCCGGCTTGGCCGCGCCGGACACTTCCTCGATCTCCAGGAAATTCAGACGGTTCTTGCTTTTCAGCATGTCGCCCTCAACGCTTACGCTTTCCCCACCCTGTCGCCTGACGTGTCACCGCCAGCGGCGCCGGCTCCTATGCACGGCGCGGACGGCCAGCCGCCACAACAAAATACCGCTGCCCCCCACAGGCAAGCGAAGCTTCTGGCCGTTCAGTCTTCGACGCAAGGTACGCCGTAACGAGAATCAAACAAAATCAATATTCTGGAGC
Organism: Oceanibaculum sp.; assembly: GCF_022449305.1. Taxonomy (NCBI): domain Bacteria; kingdom Pseudomonadati; phylum Pseudomonadota; class Alphaproteobacteria; order Rhodospirillales; family Oceanibaculaceae; genus Oceanibaculum; species Oceanibaculum sp. The sequence goes on from NZ_JAKUSO010000011.1 coordinate 32,853, forward strand.
ATACACCAGAGATTAATTATTAGCAAACGCTACGCGCCTTTAGAAAATCCTACAAAACAACTCCATAATCTTTTGCGAATGAACGGAGTTTACGGCGCAGGGAATGATCGGGCTGATGCAGCAGCGTCAGGATGTAATCCTGGGCCTGCGCCAGATTCAGGCTGCGCACCATGCTCTTCACCGGGCCAATGCCCGCCGGGTTCATCGACAGGCGGCGGAAGCCCAGCGCCAGCAGCGCCATCGCGTCCAGCGGTCGGCCGGCCATCTCGCCGCACACGGTGATCGGCTTGCCGGCAGCGTCAGCCTTCTCCACGATCCCGCGCAGGAAGCACAGCATGGCCGGCGACAGGCAGTCATAGCGGTCGGCCAGCAGCGGACTGCCACGGTCGCTGGCGAAGAAGAACTGCAGCAGGTCGTTGCTGCCGACCGACAGGAAATCCACTCGCTGCAAAATCTGGTCGAGCTGCCAGAACAGCGACGGCACCTCGATCATCACGCCGACCGACAGGGGCTGCGGCAGCGGTCGTCCCGCCGCTTCCTCCCGCGCGATTTCCATATCCAGGACAGCGCGCGCCACATCGATCTCCGCGACCTCGGCCACCATCGGGAACATCACCGATAGCGGGCGCCCCGCAGCCGCGCGGATCATCGCGCGCAGCTGCTGGCGCAGCATCGCCGGCCGGTCGATGGAGATGCGCATGGCGCGCCAGCCCATCGCCGGGTTCTCGTCATCGTCATAGCTGAAATAGGGCAGCCGCTTGTCGCCGCCGACATCCAGCGTGCGGAACACCACCGGCCTGCCGCCGGCCCGTTCCAGCGCGCGGGAATAAATCTCCACCTGGCTCTTCAGGTCAGGATAGGCCGAGCGGATCATGAACGGGATTTCAGTGCGGTAGAGGCCGATGCCCGCCGCCCCGGCCTCCTCGACATGGGTGAGGTCGGCCAGCATGCCGGCATTCAGCAGCATCGCGATATCGACGCCATCCTTCGTGCGGGCCGGCAGGTCGCGCAGCGCGGCATAGCTCTGCATCTGCTGCTGGCGCGCACCCATCGCCGCCGCGAAATGCTCCAGAACATCCTCGCCGGGCCGCACCATGACGAGGCCGTTATCGCCATCGACAACGATCTGGTCGCCTGCCTCAACCCGGGTGACGATGCCCGAGACGCGGCCAACCACCGGAATGTCCAGCGCGCGGGCGACGATCGCGACGTGCGAGGTGATCGAGCCCTCCTCCAGCACCAGCGCCCGCAGGCTTGTGCGGTCATAGTCCAGCAGCTCCGCCGGCCCCATCGAGCGGGCGATCAGCACCACATCGGTGGGCGGCAGATCGACCAGCAGATCGACATCGCCCGACAGATGCTGGAGCAGCCGCATGGCGAGATCGTCGAGGTCCAGCAGCCGTTCGCGCAGATACGGATCGGTGATCTGCGACATGCGCGCGCGGGTGTCGTTCTGCACCTTCTGCACCGCCGCCTCGGCAGTGAGGCCGGTGCGGATCGCCTCGGCGATGCGGCCGATCCAGCCGCGATCCTCGGCGAACATGCGGTAGGATTCGAGAATGTCGCGGTGTTCGCCCGCCGCCACGTCGCTGTCCACCGCATCGATCATCCGGTCGATAGCCGACTGCATGCCGGCCAGCGCGGTGCGGAAGCGCACCAGCTCCTCCTCAGCATCCTCGGCCACCACGCGGCGGATGACGACCTGGCGTTGATGCAGGACCGCCTGGCCGATGGCCAGCCCGCCATTGATCTTCACCCCCTCCAGGCGCGAGGGCAGCATGGCGTTGCCTTCGGTCGAGAGCATCTCCGCCGGCTTGATCAGCTCACCGGTGGCAACCAGCTCCGCCAGCACCATGGCGATGGTTTCCAGATGCTCGGTCTCTTCCTCGGTATATTGCCGGCGCGTGCGGTTCTGCACGGCGAGCACGCCCAGCACCTTGCCGGAGCGCAGGATCGGCACGCCCATCAGCGAGGCAAACACCTCTTCGCCGGTTTCCGGCCGGTAGGCGAACTGCGGATGGGCCTGCGCGTCAGCCAGCGCCAGCGGGCGGGCATGCGCCGCGATATCGCCGACAAGGCCCTCGCCGATGCGCAGCCGCGTGCGGTGCACCGCCTCGGGATTCAGCCCCTCGGTCGCGAACAGTTCCAGCAGCTCGCCGGCGCGCCGGATATAGACCGAGCACACCTCGGCCACCATGTCGGCGGCAATGACCGTCACGACCTGTTCCAGGCGTTCCTGCGCACTGCCAGGCCCGGCCATGACATCGCGCAGCCGCTTCAACATCTGACGCGGCTGGGGACGTACGCTTGCAGGTGACATCAGCGAAGGATCCCGAGCCGGCCCGGCTTGAGGAGGTGTCGCGGGCCGCACCACATCATGGCGCCGCCGGCACGACGACGGGTCTGCCGATTGGCAGTCCCGGTCATCGCGATGGCGGCGGCATGGATCATGGTCAGGCGGCGTCCAGCCCGTAGGCGGTGTGCAGCGCGCGCAGCGCCAGCTCCGTATATTCCTCGTTGATCAGCACGCTGATCTTGATCTCCGAGGTGGAGATGACCTGGATGTTGATGCCGCGGTCGGCCAGCGTCTTGAACATGGTCTGGGCAACGCCGGCATGGCTGCGCATGCCCACACCGATGACCGAGATCTTCACGACATTCGGGTCCGGCGTGATCGCCTTGTAGGCCAGCTCAGCCTTGCGCGACTCCAGCACCTGCACGGTGCGGTCGAGATCCGCCTTGGTGACGGTGAAGGTAAGGTCGGTGGACTTGCCGTCCTCGGAGACGTTCTGGACGATCATATCGACATTGATCGCCGCATCGGCCAGCGGCCCGAAGATGCCCGCCGCGATGCCCGGCCGGTCGGCGACCTTCACCAGGGTGATCTTCGCCTCGTCCTTGGAATAGGCGATGCCGCTGACGACTTGCTGTTCCACGATCTCTCCCTCATCGACTACCAGGGTACCGGGGGCGTCCACGAAGCTGGACAGCACCTGCACCCGCACCCCGTGATTCATTGCCAGCTCGACCGAGCGGGTCTGCAGCACCTTCGCCCCGAGGGAGGCCATTTCCAGCATCTCCTCATAGGTGATCTTATCCAGCTTGCGCGCCTTCGTCACGATGCGCGGGTCGGTGGTATAGACCCCGTCCACATCGGTGAAGATGTCGCAGCGGTCGGCATTCAGCGCGGCGGCCAGCGCCACGGCGGAAGTGTCGGACCCGCCGCGTCCCAGTGTGGTGATGCGGTTATCCGGCCCCAGCCCCTGAAACCCGGCGACGACCGGAAACTGGCCGTCCTTCATGCGCTTGATGAGATCGTCGGTATCGATCCCCAGAATACGCGCCTTGCCATGCACGCCATCGGTGCGCAGCGGAATCTGCCAGCCGAGCCAGGAGCGCGCATTCACGCCGATCGCCTGCAGCGCCAGCGCGGTAAGGCCCGCGGTCACCTGCTCGCCCGAGGCGACGACAGCGTCATATTCGCGCGCGTCATGCATCGGCGCCGCCTCACGGGCATAGGCCACCAGCTTGTTGGTCTCGCCCGACATGGCGGAAACCACCACCGCCACCTCGTTGCCGGCATCGACCTCGCGCTTCACGCGCTCCGCCACCGCCTTGATGCGGGTCATGTCGGCGACGGACGTGCCGCCGAATTTCATCACGATACGCGCCATAACAGCCCCTTCGGCCAAGTCCCCGCGCCGATGCAACCCCCGAAAGCGGTTGCCGGGCGCAAGCCGGGCCAATACATACTCTGTGGGTTGTGCCGGAGCAAGGCTGCCGGGACAGTCAGGCTTACCTTTTTCAATGAAAGGCAACCGCCATGGGCAGCACGGTCGATGCCAGGGAAATCGCGCAGTTCGCCGCCATCGCGGATGCCTGGTGGGACGAGGAAGGCGCGTTCCGTCCGCTGCACCGGCTGAACCCGGTGAGGCTGCGCTATATCCGCGACAGGCTGTGCGCCCATTTCGGCCGCGACCCGGAAGCGCCGAAGCCGCTCAACGGCCTGCGCCTCGTCGATGTCGGCTGCGGCGGCGGGCTGCTGTGCGAGCCGATGACCCGGATGGGCGCGACCGTGACCGGCATCGACGCCGCCGAGGAGGGCATCGCCGCCGCCAAAGCGCATGCCGCCTCGGTCGGGCTGAAAATCGATTATCGCGCTGCCACCGCCGAATCGCTGGTCGAGGCGGGCGAGTCTTTCGACGCCGTCATCTCGATGGAGGTGCTGGAGCATGTCGCCGATGTCGATGCCTTCCTGGCCGCCTGCCGCGACCTGACCCGGCCCGGCGGGGCGCTGGCGCTGTCCACGCTGAACCGCACGCCGAAATCCTACCTGACCGCCATTGTCGGCGCGGAGTATGTGCTGCGCTGGCTGCCGCGCGGCACGCATAACTGGAAGAAGTTCATCCGCCCGTCAGAGCTGGCCGCCGCGCTGCGCCGGCAGGGGCTGGAGCTTGCCGACCTGACCGGCATCGAATACAGCCCGCTGGCCGACCGTTTCTCGCTGGGCCGCGATCTCGGCGTGAACTACCTCGCCTTCGCGACGCGGCCGTAAAGGCGGGCTCATGACCCAGAATATCTACGACGATTCCGGCTTCTTCGAGGGCTACAGCCAGCTCCCGCGCTCCGTGCACGGGCTGGCGGCGGCGCCGGAATGGCCATCGTTGCGCGCGCAGTTGCCCGAGCTGAAGGGGCTGCGCGTGCTCGACCTCGGCTGCGGCTTCGGCTGGTTCTGCCGCTGGGCGCGGGAACAGGGGGCGGCCAGCGTCCATGGCGTCGATGTGTCGGAGCGCATGCTGGAACGCGCCCGCGCGGAAACCGCCGATCCTGCCGTCACTTATGAACGCGCCGATCTGGAAAGCTTTACCATCGCGCCGGGCTCCATCGACCTCGCCTACAGCTCGCTCGCCTTTCATTACATCCGAGATCTGGCCGGGCTGTTCGCCCGCATCCATGCCGGGCTGGCGCCGGGCGGGCGCTTCGTCTTCTCGGTCGAACATCCGCTGTTCACCGCCCCCTCCCGCCCCGGCTGGGTAGCGGACAAGGACGGCAAGCGGACCTGGCCGCTGGACGGCTATCTCGATGAGGGCCCGCGCGTCACCGACTGGCTGGCGCCCGGCGTGGTGAAGCAGCACCGCACCGTGGCGACCTATCTGTCGCTGCTCACGCAGGCCGGCTTCACGCTTGGCTGGATCGACGAATGGGGGCCGGACACGGCGCAGATCGCGGAACGACCGGACTGGGCGGCCGAACGCGACCGCCCGCCCTTCCTGCTGATCGCCTGCCGCCGCGGCGGCTAAAGGTGGCGCGGCAGCTCCATACTGTCATGCAATATGCGCAGGATATCGAGTGTTTGCGCATCAGCGACCCGGAACAGTAGGAAATGCCGTCCTCGATTCCCGTTCCGGGCAACATGCAGGACGCAAAGACCCGGCCCGATATCCTCGCGCCTGCTCACGCCCGGGATTGCCGGGCCATCGCCTAGCGCCTTAACGGCCTCCCTCAGAACTGTTTCGTAGCCGGCTGCCTGACCTGTTCCGAAACGCTCCAGCGTCCACTCCAGGATGGCTGCGAAATCAGCTTCTGCGGCAGCGGCAAGACGAACCGTCCAGCGCTCGGGAGGCACGTCACCGGCTTCCGGAAGGCGAACGTCCCAGCACTCTATCCGCGATTGCCGTTAGCCTGTCATTCAACGCGGAAACGTCATCGAAACTCCGGAAACGTCCCGCGTCGATGTCATCAATGCCAACTTGCGCCGCGTTCTTCAACGCCTCCAGCCGCGCGGCATTTTCCATATCTCGCGCCTCGATCAGCCGCAAGCCGTCGCGCAAAACCTCGCTGGCATTCTGATAGCGACCGCTTTCCACCAGCCGCTCGACCAGATCAGCCTGATGGTCGGTCAGTACGACATTGCGGGTTGGCATGGCCACACCTCCAATAAAAAGGCTGTTGGCATAATATGCCAACAGCCTTTTCGGCTCAAGTGCGACTGGTGATCAAACACCTTCCTTCCGCAGGAAGCGCTCCACCGTCTGGGCGTAGAGGGCAGCGCCCAGCGGCAGGATCTTGTCGTTGAAGTCGTAGCCCGGATTATGCACCTCGCAGGAGGTCTCGCCGACGCCGTTATTGCCGCCGCCGATCAGCATATAGGCACCCGGCCGCTCCAGCAGCATGGAGGCAAAATCCTCCGACCCCATGACCATATTGCCGTTGCGCTCCACATTCTCCTCGCCGACCAGCATCGCCGCACAATCGGCATAGAGGTCGGTTTCCTCCGGATGGTTCACCAGCGGCGGGAACTTGCCGCGAAAATCCAGCGTCGCCGTCGCCCCGAAACCGGCGGCAACCGATTCCGCGATGCGGCGCATATTGTCCTCGATCAGCTTCATGTTCTCCTTGGTGAAGCAGCGCGCCGTGCCGCGCATCACCGCCGTCTCCGGAATGACGTTGTAGGCATCGCCGGCATGAATCTGCGTGATCGACAGCACTGCCGTGTCCTGCGGACGGACGTTGCGCGACACGATGGTCTGCAGCGCGGTGGCGATGTAGGAGGCGACAACCACCGGATCGATGCCGGATTCGGGCCGCGCACCATGCGCGCCCTTACCCTTGATATGGATGTCCCAGGACGACCCGCCGGCCATCATCGGGCCGGTGCGGATGGCGAACTTGCCCGGCTCCAGGCTCGGCCGGTTGTGCATGCCGAAGATGGCGTCGCAGGGGAACTTGCTGAACAGCCCGTCGGCCAGCATGGCGTCGGCGCCGCCGAGCCCTTCCTCGGCCGGCTGGAAGATGAAATGCACCGTGCCGTCGAAATTCTTCGTCGAGGCCAGATAGCGCGCCGCCCCCAGCAGCATGGTGGTGTGGCCGTCATGGCCACAGCCATGCATCTTGCCGTCGAACTTGGAGGCATGCGGCAGGCCGTTCATTTCCTGCATCGGCAGGCAGTCCATGTCGGCGCGCAGGCCGATGGATTTGTGCGCATTGCCGACGCGCAGCGTGCCGACCACGCCGGTCTTGCCGATGCCGCGTGCCACCTCGCAGCCCCAGCCCTTCAGCTTCTCGGCGACGATGTCACTGGTGCGTTCCTCCTCGAAACCCAGCTCGGGATGCATGTGGATGTCGCGGCGGATCGCGGTCAGCTCGTCGTGATAGGCGGAAATCTTCTCAAGAATGCTCATCGGCCTGCCTTTTTGGATTTAATTGATCTTCCTTGCCGCCAGCAAAGCACGAAGCCCGCCGCACTGCCAAGCGCGGGCGGTGCATGGCTCCTACCATTCCAGGACCATGCATCAACGCCTTGCCAATCCCCCTCACCCGCCGCCTGACGGCGGCACCCTCTCCCGCCCGGGGGAGAGGGTTTGTTGGATGCGTTGTAGAACACCTTGCGGATTAGAGAGCGCCTCCTGGTTCCAGAAGCGAAGTACCCGGAAACCGCAATCAGAGAGATATCTGGTCCGAGTCACGTCATGCTGCACATTCAGAGCGTGCTGCCCACCATCGAGTTCCACAATCAGCTTCTGTGCGAAGGCTACGAAATCGACAATGTACGGACCAATCGGCTGCTGCCGCCGGAATTTACAGCCGCTGAGCTGCCGATCGCGCAACACTTTCCAGAGACTTTTTTCAGCCTCCGTCATAGTCCGCCTTAAGTGCCGCGCCCTGCCGCTGGACATGCAGAAACATTAGCACATTCATAACAACCCTCTCCCCTCGCGGGAGAGGGTGGCGAGCGTCAGCGAGCCGGGTGAGGGGGCGGTTCATCGCGCCGCCCTATGCTTCGAGACGCCGGCTTGCAGCCGGCTCCTCAGCATGAGGTCACCAGGAGGCACCGCCGTTATTCCAACAATGACCTCGTCCTGAGGAGCGCGCCCCCGAGGTCTCGGGGCGCGCGTCTCGAAGGACATGGCCGGAAAGCAATTCCCCCTCACCCAGCTCCGGCTAATTCGCTTCGCTCATAAGCCTACGCGCCCCTCTCCCGCGAGAGGAGAGGAGAGAGACAGAAACGGCCGCATCCATTTCTGGATGCGGCCGCGCCCGTCAGGGAAAACGGGAACTATCAGGGAGAGGCCGGTTACGCGGCCTTCTTGCCTTCGATGACTTTGCTGGTGCTGGCAGTCGAACCGGCGATCTCGATCTTGCGCGGCTTGGCAGCCTCAGGCACCTCGCGCACCAGATCGACATGCAGCAGACCATTCTCCATGCGGGCACCGGAAACCTTCACGGTCTCGGCCAGCTCGAAGCGGCGCTCGAAGGCGCGGCGGGCAATCCCACGATAGAGGAAACGGCCTTCCTGGGCGTTCTCCTCCTCGTTCTGCTCGCTGCGGCCGCTGATCACCAGCGTGTTGTTCTGCACCGTCACATCGAGGTCGCCCTCGGCGAAGCCGGCAACCGCCATGGTGATGCGGTACTGGTTTTCTTCCAGCTTCTCGATGTTGTAGGGCGGATAGCTCGGCGCCTGCTGGACGCTGTTGCGCATGCTCTCATCGAGCAGCCGCATCATGCGGTCGAAGCCGACGGTCGAACGGAAAAGCGGGGAAAGATCGAAACTGCGCATTGTCATGTCCTCCTGAAGCAACATGTTCTGTGTACGGCCCACCCCATGGGTCTGACCGGTAATCGTCCGTGGACCCCATCAGTGGCGATCCACGTTCCAGATATGGGAAGCCGGAAAGCGGCTTCAAGAGGGTGGAGAAACCCAGCCGCAGGGGCCGCTGTCCGCAGGCATCCGGCCTTTTCAACGGCTAGAATGGTTAATGAAGCTTTTTGGAATATGCGCGCCTAGGGGCTTGGAATAGTTCGATTTTGCCGCCATACTGTTTCACAGGCGGAATGATTTCCGGTGGCAATTACAGGTGGGCCAGGTCGCGAATATGGGCGCGATGCAACAGACGACGCTGCTTCTGGAGCGGACCTATAGCGAGCTTTTCGACCTGATCGTCGAAACGCGCGATTACCTGCAGGCATCCCAGAAGGCGCGGTTGCGCCGCCAGCCGGCGCGCGGTGACTTTATGGCGCCTTCCGGCCCAAGGCAGGATAGGGGGCTGGATATCGAGCGGGTGCGCTTCATGGCCGCGCGGGTCGATGAGGCGCAGCTCAGCTGCGAGACCATGCGCATGACCTCGCGCCTGACCCAGGCAATGGCCTGGCTGATGGTGCAGAAGGCGGTGCATCATGGCGAGCTGACCTCGGCCGAGGCCAGCGAGGAACGCTATCGGCTTGGCGGCCAGGAGGTGTGCCTGGCCGAGCGGCATTCCGAAGCGCTCGACATGCCGCCGGAACTGCGTCGGCTGATGGACCGCAGCCTCAGCGTCTATCAGCGCATCGAGCGGCTGGACCGCATGCTGGACGCCAACTGATCCCGCACAATTATTCCCCGTAACTATTTTATGGAAATGCGCGCAACGAAAAAGGCGCCGGAAAGACCGGCGCCTGATCCGCAGGTGTTTGCAGCGCTGCTCAGCCGATGCCGAGATTGGCGAAGCGCTTGTTGAACTTCGCGACCTGACCGCCGCTGTCCAGCAGACGATGCTGGCCGGTCCAGGCCGGGTGCGACTTCGGGTCGATCTCGAGGCGCAGCGTGTCGCCTTCCTTGCCCCAGGTGGAGCGAGTCTTGTAGGTGCTGCCGTCGGTCATCACGACCGTGATCTCGTGATAGTCGGGATGGATTTCCTGCTTCATAGCCAAGTCCGCCGGTCGGGAGTAAGGGGCCAAATATGCGAGCCGCCGTATATACAGAAGCCGGTGCGGCGAGGCAAGCCCCATCCGCACCGCGATTTCCGGCCGTGACGCGAGGCCGCGGCGGCGCTGCTGGAAATGGCCGGAAAATTGCTGTACGGCAAGGGAAATATAGAGACAAAAGGGCAGTGCCGAATGTCGATGAGTGAACGGGCCGACAGGACTATGCCGGAAGGCGGCAAGCGGCTGGGGCCGCTGCACCATCTGCTGCGCTTCCTCGCCCCTTACAAGGGGCAGATCGCCGGCGCGTTGACGGCGCTGGTCATCGCCGCCTCCACCGTGCTGGGACTTGGCATGGGGCTGCGCTACCTGGTGGATGGCGCGTTCGGGGCCGGCAATCCGGCGCTGCTGGACCAGGCGGTCATCGTGCTGTTCGGCGTGGTGCTGGTGCTTGCGGTCGCCAGCTATGTGCGCTTCTACCTGGTGTCCTGGATCGGCGAGCGCGTGGTGGCCGATATCCGCAAGGCGGTGTTCGACCATGTGCTGAGCCTGAGCCCCGGCTTCTTCGAGACGACGCGCACCGGCGAAGTGCTGTCCCGCCTGACCAGCGACACCACGCTGGTGCAGGTGGTGGTCGGCTCCTCGGCCTCCATCGCGCTGCGCAACACGCTGCTGTTCGTCGGCGGCACGGTGATGCTGGTTATCACCAGCCCGGTGCTGACCGGCCTGGTCTTTCTGGTTGTGCCGCTGGTGGTCGCGCCGATCCTGATCTATGGCCGCAAGGTGCGCCGGCTGTCGCGCGACAGCCAGGACCGGCTGGCCGATGTCGGCGCCTATATCGAGGAGAGCCTGAACGCGATCCGCACCGTGCAGTCCTTCACCCATGAGGGCGAGGACCGTGCGAATTTCGCCGGTGAGGTGGAGCGTGCCTTCGCCACCTCGGTGCGCCGGATTGCGGCGCGCGCCATGCTGACCGCCACCGTCATCATGCTGGTGTTCAGCGCCGTCGCCGCCATCCTGTGGCTGGGCGGGCGCAGCGTCATCGACGGCACGATCAGCGGCGGTGAATTGTCGGCCTTCGTGTTCTACGCCGTGGTGGTGGCCGGCGCGGTCGGTGCGATCTCCGAGGTGATCGGCGATCTGCAGCGCGCGGCGGGGGCGACCGAACGGCTGATGGAGCTGCTGGCCGCGCCGTCGCCGGTCGCAGTACCGTCGCTGCCGGTCGCCCTGCCGGAACCGCCGCGCGGCGGCATCGAGTTCGACCGCGTGCGCTTCCATTACCCGGCACGTCCCGACCGGGCGGCGCTGGAGGAGTTTTCGCTGACCGTCCAGCCGGGCGAGAAGGTGGCGCTGGTCGGCCCCTCCGGGGCGGGCAAGACCACCGTGTTCCAGCTTCTGCTGCGCTTCTACGATCCGGAGTCCGGGACAATCCGGCTGGATAGCGTCGATGTGCGGCAGGCCGATCCCAGGGCGCTGCGCAGCCGCCTCGGCCTGGTGCCGCAGGAGCCGGTGATCTTCTCCGCCAATGCCTTCGAGAACATCCGCTATGGCCGGCCCGGCGCCAGCGATGACGCAGTACGCGCCGCTGCCGAGGCCGCAGCGGCAGCCGAGTTCCTGGATCGGCTGCCCGAAGGGTTCAACACCTTCCTCGGCGAAAAGGGCGTGCGCCTGTCCGGCGGCCAGCGCCAGCGCCTCGCCATCGCGCGGGCGATCCTGCGCGATCCCGCCGTGCTGCTGCTGGATGAGGCGACCAGCGCGCTGGATTCCGAAAGCGAGCGGCTGGTGCAGTCGGCGCTGGACCGGCTGATGGCCGGGCGCACCACGCTGATCATCGCGCACCGGCTGGCCACCGTGCTGAAGGCGGACCGCATTGTGGTGCTGGATCAGGGCCGCATTGCAGCGACCGGCAGCCATGCCGAGCTGATGCGCCAGGGCGGGCTCTATGCCCGGCTGGCGACGCTGCAGTTCGACCAGCACCTGCCGGATGCTGCCGCAGGCGCGTGATCTTGCCCTGCGGGAAAGGCTGCGTCCTTCTTGATGCACATCAATGTCACAGAAAGGGGCGTATGATGTCCTCCGCATCATGACGCCCCAGACTGACGTCTCACACTGATGTTTCAGGCTCTGGCGCCACCCGCAAGGAGGGCTTCCGTAAGGACGCCACCACCAGGAGGAAAGCGATCATGTCCATCAAGACCATCGTCGTCACCATCACCGAAGCCGATGAGGCCGCACGCGTTGTCGGTACCGCCCTCGACCTTGCCGAACGGCTGGACGCCCATCTGGTCGGTGTCGGCGTGAAGCGCCCGATTGCCGTGCCGGTCTATTCCATGGGGGCGATCCCCGACACGGTGCTGGAGCAGCTGGACAGCGCCGAGGATGAGCGGCTGGGCAAGCTGCGCGAGGCGTTCCAGCATCAGGTGAAGCTGGCCGACTGGACGGCCCGCAGCGACTGGCGGGTCTATGCCGCGCCGATGGCGATGGCGGTGGCCGAGGCGGCGCGCTGCGCCGACCTGATCGTCATCGGCCAGCCGGTGGACGATAACGTGCCCGACGATGTGGCGATGCTGGCCGGCGACCTGGTGATGAACGCCTCCACGCCGATCCTGATGGTTCCGAATATCGGTGCGAAGCCGATTGCCGGCGGCGAGGCGCTGGTCGGCTGGAATGGCGGGCGCGAGGCGGCGCGCGCATTGCATGACGCACTGCCGATGCTGCGGCTGGCCGGCAAGGTGACGCTGGTCACGGTCGGCGGCGACGCGGTGGTCAGCGGCGAGGAGGCGGCGGAATATCTCGCCCGCCACGATTTGAAGGTCACGCTGCAGCATGAGCCCTCGACCGAGCTGGACCCCGGCGACGTGCTGCTGAACCTGGCGGCGGACCGCGATGCCCGGCTGATCGTCATCGGCGCCTACGGCCATTCGCGCCTGCGGGAATATGTGCTGGGTGGCAGCACCCGCACCATCCTCGACCACATGACCGTGCCGGTCGTGCTGTCCCGGTAAGGCTGCACGCCGCTGCAAATATCCCCTTCTGTCACCCCCGGACTTGATCCGGGGGGCCAGGGGCGGTGCCCTGCCTGCATCGCCTCAGATCGTGGCCCCTGGATTGCCGGGTCAAGCCCGGCAATGACAAGAAAGAGAAAACAGCAACCATCGCTTCAGCCGGTAAATTACATTTCTGGTTGATTTCCTTGACATTAGGCCGCCAAGGGCGCATTTGTGCACTGCCGCATGAAACGGCCCTTGGCGCGCCGACCGCGTGAACGCTGCCTTATCCAGGCAACCGGTACTGTCGCGCGCCGCTGATTTCATTTGATCGCCCAGGCCACGCGGGGCGTCCCTGAAATGCCCGCGATGGTATGACGCAAGGCCGACAGCGAGTCGGCCGGCCGCTGTTTGCGGGCCTTGAGCGAAAGTTTTCCATTTTGACGAAATTTACTGACCTCGGCCTGTCCGCCCCGATTCTGAAGGCGGTCACCGCCGAAGGCTACGAGACGCCCACGCCGATCCAGGCGCAGGCCATTCCCCCGGTGCTGACCGGCCGCGACCTCATGGGTATCGCGCAGACCGGCACCGGCAAGACGGCGGCCTTCGCGCTGCCGATCCTCAACCGGCTGACGGAAGAGGGCAACCACATCAAGACGCCGCGCGGTTCCTGCCGCGTGCTGATCCTGAGCCCGACGCGCGAACTGGCCAGCCAGATCGCCGAGAGCTTCCGGGTCTATGGCAAGTTCCTGAACCTGTCCGTCGCCACTGTGTTCGGCGGCGTGTCCGCCGGGCCGCAGGCCAAGGCGCTGCAGCGCGGCGTCGATATCGTCGTCGCCACGCCGGGCCGGCTGATCGACCATCTGCAGAACCGCGTCGTGCGCCTCGACCAGGTCGAGATCTTTGTGCTCGATGAGGCCGACCAGATGCTCGACATGGGCTTCATCCAGCCGATCCGCCGCATCGTGAAGACGCTGCCGGCGAAGCGCCAGAACCTGTTCTTCTCGGCCACCATGCCGCGCGAGATCGAGACGCTGGCCGGCGAACTGCTGCACGATCCGGCAAAGGTCGCGGTGACACCCGTCGCCTCCACGGCGGAGCGCGTGTCGCAGCAGGTGATCTTCGTGCCGACCGGGCTGAAGCGCGCGCTGCTGGCCGACCTGCTGTCCGATGCCCAGATGGGCTTTGGCCGCACGCTGGTCTTCACCCGCACCAAGCATGGCGCCGACAAGGTCGTGCGCTATCTGGAAGGGGCCGGTATCGTGTCCGCCGCGATCCACGGCAACAAGTCGCAGTCCCAGCGTGAACGCGCGCTGCTGGCCTTCCGTGACGGCGCCTGCAAGGTACTGATCGCGACCGACATCGCCGCGCGCGGCATCGATGTCGATGGCGTCACCCATGTCATCAACTATGATCTTCCGAACATCGCGGAAAGCTATGTCCACCGTATTGGCCGCACCGCGCGTGCCGGGGCGGACGGCATGGCGATCTCCTTCTGCGACCGGGAGGAGCGGGCCTATCTGCGTGACATCGAGAAGCTGACCCGCCAGAAGGTGCCGGAGCTGCAGCGTGCCCTTCCGGAAGGCACGGTCGCGACGGCCGAAGAGCCGCGCCGCGAGCGTGGCCCCCGTCCGAATCAGGGGCGCCCGCAGGGTCGTCCGCATCAGGGCCGTCCGCATGGACGTTCCGAGGGGCGTCCCGAGGGTGGCCGTCCCAATCATGGTCACGGCCAGAAGCCGCAGCGTCCCCGTCATGCTGGTGGTCAGGGCGAAGGCCATGCTGGCGGTCAGCGCGAAGACCGTACTGAGGGCCGCCGGAGCCAGGGCGATGACTCGATGGCCGGCATGTCCTTCATGAAGCGCCCGCCGCAGGCCGGTAACGGCAATCGCCCCTCCCATGCTGGCAAGAGCGAGGGGGCTGGTGAGCGCTCTGGCGAGCGCTCCGGCAAGGGCGGCGGTCGCCCCTGGCGTAGCCGCAAGGCGGGCTAACAGCCTTAGCGACTCTTGGTTTGACTCGGGCGCGCCGATCCCTATACTGCGCGCCTTCATTCCCGGGAAAGCGGAATGGGCGAAAACGCACGCCCATTCCCGTCCGGGTCCGGAAACGGACCGCAGGACCTACCGGGACATCATCATCCGTATAAACGGAGCAAGGTTTAGAGAATGTCGAAGCGTCAGGAATCCAAGTATAAAATTGACCGCCGCCTCAGTGTGAACCTCTGGGGCCGGCCGAAGAGCCCGCTGAACAAGCGCGACTACCGCCCGGGCCAGCATGGCCAGCGCCGCCGCAAGCCGACCGACTACGGCGTGCAGTTGATGGCGAAGCAGAAGCTGAAGGGCTATTACGGCAATATCGGCGAGCGCCAGTTCCGCCGCCTCTATGAGGAGGCTGTGCGCCTGAAGGGCGACACCGGTGAGAACCTGATCGGCCTGCTGGAGCGCCGCCTGGATGCCGTGATCTACCGCATGAAGTTCGTGCCGACCGTGTTCGCGGCGCGCCAGTTCGTGAACCACGGCCACATCAAGGTCAACGGCAAGCGCGTGAACATCCCCTCTTACATGGTCCGCGAGGGCGATGTGATCGAGGTGAAGGAAAAGTCCCGCCAGCTGCCGCTGGTGCTGGAAGGCAGCTCGTCGGGCGAGCGCGACGTGCCGGACTATCTGGATGTCGATCACAGCGCGATGAAGGGTACCTTCACCCGCATCCCGAAGCTGGCCGATGTGCCCTACCCGGTGTCGATGGAACCGAACCAGGTGGTCGAGTTCTACTCGCGCTAACCGGTACGGGACATCCCGACTACGACGCGGCTCGGCATCATGCCGGGCCGTTCTCGTTTGGGGGGAATTTTCTTTAAGCCGCCTTATGCTTCGAGACGCCTGTCCCTAAACCCTCTCCCCTTGCGGGAGAGGGGGGACGAGAAGCGTCCGGGTGAGGGGGCGGCTCGGTCTGTGCGGTTCCCCCTCACCCAGCTTCGGCTAGCTCGCTTTGCTCACAAGCCTGCGCAACCCTCTCCCGCAAGGGGAGAGGGAAGAAAAGGAAAAGGCCGCCCTTTCAGGCGGCCTTTTCAGTATCCGGTGAAGGTGCGAAGCGGTTATTCCGCCGCGACGGCGATCCCGCGGGTGGCCATCAGGTCGGTCAGCTCGCCGGTCTCGTACATCTCGCGCACGATGTCGCAGCCGCCGACGAACTCGCCCTTCACATAGAGCTGCGGAATGGTCGGCCAGTTGGAGAATTCCTTGATGCCATCGCGGATCGAGGGGTCTTCCAGCACGTTGATGCCCTTGTAGTCGACTTCCAGGTGATTCAGCACCTGCACGACGACGGCGGAGAAGCCGCACTGCGGGAAGGTCGGCGTGCCCTTCATGAACAGCACGATGTCGTTACTGTCGATCTCGCCCTGAATGCGGTCGCGAACCGAAGCGTCCATGGTTCCAATTCCTTTGCTTGCACCGGCACGGCCGGCGTCTGGTGCGTTGCGCCAGCAAAGCCGGCGGCTGGCTGTGGTTCCCGGTTAGGCTTGCCTTGTCAGGCTTCCGGCACCGAGGTCTGCAGCGCCAGCGCATGCAGCTCGTTGCCCATTCGCCCCTGCAGCGCCTGATAGACCATCTGGTGCTGCTGCACACGGCTCTTCCCGGCGAAGGATGAAGAGACGACATGCGCGGCGTAATGGTCGCCATCGCCGCGCAGATCCTCGATCGTCACCGTGGCATCGGGCAGCGCCTGCTTGATCATGCGCTCAAGTTCGCCCAAATCCATCGGCATCTGCCTGTCTCCCTGTCGTCGCTGGCTGTCGTCGCTGGCTGTCGTCGCCGGTAAGCTTACGCGTTCCCTGCCGCCGCCTGATCCATGTAGGACGGGAACCAGTCCTCATGGGCCCGGCGCAGCGCTTCCACCGATATGGCACCGGCGCCGGCCACTGTCAATTCGGCCCCGCCGGTCGTACCGATACGTTTCGCCGGGACGCCGGCCTTTTCCGCCGCCGCCAGCACGCTGGCCGGATCGGATGTTGCGACGACATAGCAGCCCTGATCCTCGCCGAAGCACCAGGCGGTCAGGTCCTTGCCAGTCAGATTGGTCTCAAGCGCGGCACCGGTGCCGCCTGCCATCGCCATCTCCGAGACAGTGACCAGCAGCCCGCCATCGGAGAGATCATGCACGGTGCTGAGGCTGCCGGCGCGGATCTGCGCCCGCACGAAATCGCCGGTGCGGCGCTCGGCGGCCAGATCGACCGGCGGCGGCGCGCCCTCGCGGCGCTTCTCGATCTCCTGCAGATAGAGCGACGATCCCAGCCAGCCGGAGTGATCGCCGATCAGCACCAGCGTCTCGCCCGCCTTGCGCAGCGCCAGCGTGGCCTGCTGGGCCACATCCGGCAGCAGGCCGACGCCGCCGATCACCGGGGTCGGCAGGATGCCCTTGCCGTTGGTCTCGTTGTACAGCGACACATTGCCGGAAACGACCGGGAAGTCGAGCGCGCGGCAGGCCTCGCCCATGCCTTTGATGCATCCGACCAGCTGGCCCATGATTTCCGGGCGCTGCGGGTTGCCGAAATTCAGATTGTTGGTGACGGCAATCGGCTCCGCCCCCACGGCGGTGAGGTTACGCCAGCTCTCGGCCACCGCCTGCGCGCCGCCCGTCTCCGGATGGCTGTAGCAATAGCGCGGCGTGCAGTCGGTGGTGATCGCGATGCCCTTGCTGCTGCCCTCAAGGCGCACGACGGCGGAATCGCCGCCCGGCCGCTGGATGGTGTTGCCCATGACCAGATGGTCGTACTGCTCCCAGATCCAGCGCCGGCTGGAGAGATGCGGCCCGCCGACCAGCTCCTTCAGCGCGTCCAGCACGCCGATGTCGTGCTTCAGGTCAGCGGCGGCGATGGTTGCCGGCTTTTCGGTCGGAACCCATGGGCGGTCATATTCCGGGGCTTCGGCGACCAGCGGGGCGACCGGGATGTCGGCATAGGTCTCGCCGTGCATCTTCAGCACCAGATTGCCGCTGTCGGTCAGCCGGCCGATGACGGCGAAATCCAGCTCCCACTTGTCGAAGATCGCCTTGGCCTTGGCTTCCGCCTCCGGCTTCAGGACGATCAGCATGCGCTCCTGGCTTTCCGACAGCATCACCTCATAGGGCGTCATGCCGGTCTCGCGCATCGGCACGCGGTCGATTTCCAGCTCGATGCCAAGCTCGCCCTTGGAGGCCATCTCGACGGAGGAGGAGGTGAGGCCGGCCGCGCCCATGTCCTGGATGGCGACGATGGCGTCCTCGGCCATCAGCTCCAGGCAGGCCTCGATCAGCAGCTTCTCGGTGAACGGGTCGCCCACCTGCACGGTCGGGCGCTTCTCCTCGCTGTCATCGGTGAATTCGGCCGACGCCATGGTGGCGCCGTGAATGCCGTCGCGCCCGGTCTTGGCGCCGACATAGACCACCGGATTACCGACACCCGCCGCCTTGGAATAAAAAATACGGTCGGTGCGGGCCACGCCTACCGTCATGGCGTTGACCAGGATGTTGCCATTGTAGGACGGGTCGAAATTGGTCTCGCCGCCCACCGTCGGCACGCCGACGCAATTGCCGTAGCCGCCGATGCCCGACACCACGCCGGACACCAGATGCCTTGTCTTCGGGTGGCTGGGCTCGCCGAAGCGCAGCGCGTTCATGTTGGCGATGGGGCGCGCGCCCATGGTGAACACGTCGCGCAGGATGCCGCCGACACCGGTCGCCGCCCCCTGATAGGGCTCGATGAAGGAGGGGTGGTTGTGGCTCTCGATCTTGAAGATCGCCGCCTGCCCGTCGCCGATATCGACCACGCCGGCATTCTCGCCCGGCCCCTGGATGACGCGCGGCCCCTTGATCGGCAGCGTCTTCAGCCAGATGCGCGAGGATTTGTAGGAGCAATGCTCGCTCCACATCACCGAGAAGATGCCAAGCTCGGTGATCGTCGGCTCGCGGCCCATGATCTTCAGGACGCGGTCATATTCCTCCGCCGTCAGCCCGTGTTCGGCGACGATCTCGGGGGTGATGGCGACATTCCGCCGGCTGGCCTCGGTTGCGGTCATGCCTGGACGCTTTCCGTACTGCTGGGATTTAAGGGATCAGGAGAGGGCGCGCACGATGCCGTCGAACAGGCCGCGCCCGTCGGTGCCGCCCTGGATCGGCTCAACCGAATCCTCGGGATGCGGCATCATGCCCAGCACATTCTTGGTCTCGTTGAAGATGCCGGCGATGTTGCGGGCCGAACCGTTCGGGTTGCCGCGCCCGTCCACCGCGCCGTCCGGCGCGCAATAGCGGAAGGCCACGCGGCCCTCGCCTTCCAGCCGGTCCAGCGTCGCCTCGTCGGCGAAGTAATTGCCGTCATGATGGGCGACCGGCACGTTCATCACCTGGCCCTCAGCAAGACCGCTGGTGAACAGCGACTGGCTGCTCTCGACGCGCAGATCGACATTGCGGCACACGAATTTCAGGTCGGCGTTGCGCATCAGGGCGCCCGGCAGCAGCCCGGTCTCGGTCAGCACCTGGAAGCCGTTGCACACGCCAAGCACCGGCACGCCGCGCTTGGCCTTGGCGACCACGTCGCGCATCACCGGGGAGCGCGCGGCCATCGCACCGCAGCGCAGGTAATCGCCATGGGCGAAACCGCCGGGAATGACGATCAGATCGACCTCGGGCACTTCCGTCTCGCGGTGGAAGATGAGGTAGGGATCGACGCCGGAAGACTGGCGGAGCGCCGCGCGCATGTCCTGCTCGCGGTTGGTGCCGGGGAAGAGAATGATGGCGGATTTCATGGCGCTGTCGCCCCTTGCGGCCGTGAGTGCGAAATGGGGGTGCGAAATCGGGGCGACACTATGCCCGGAAGCGCCGAAAGGCAAGCGGAAGCGGGGGCGGTACAAGAGAATAGGATCACATGGCGGTGCCGTTTCTCCAACCGTCATTCCCGGGCTTGTCCCGGGAATCCAGGGTTCAGCCTACTCGGGCAGACATCCAGAAAGCGGAAGCCTGGACCCCCGCAACAAGTGCGGGGGTGACGGGCGGAGTTGAAAGGAGGGAAACTGGCCATGACGTAGGGGGAGGAACGGCAGATACGCTCCTACAAATCCCGGTCCCAATAGGGCTTGCCGCCGAAGCGCTTGGCGAGGAAATCGGTGAAGGCGCGGACCTTGGCGGAGACGTGGCGGGCATGCGGATAGACCGCGTGGATCGCCCCTTCGGAGAGCTTGTAGTCGCGCAGGATCGGCGTCAGCTGACCGCCGCGCACCGCGTCGCCCGCCAGGAAGCTGGGCAGCACGATCACGCCGAGGCCGGCAATGGCGGCCTCCATCAGCACATCGCCATTGTTCGCCCGCAATTGGCCGGCCACGCGTACCCGGATGATGCCTTCCGGGCCGGAGAAACGCCATTCGTCGCCGGTCGCCTGATAGGCGTAGCACAGGCAGTCATGGCGCTGCAGGTCGAGCGGCGTCTGCGGGACACCGCGCCGCGTCAGATAGTCGGGCGAGGCGACGGTCAGCATGCGGGCGTCGGCCAGCCGGCGCTGGATCAGCGTCGAATCCGGCAGCGCGCCGATGCGGATCGCCATGTCATAGCCTTCCTTCACCAGATCGACGAAGCGGTCGGTCAGCGTCATGTCGATGGTGACGTCCGGGTTGACATACAGGAAGTCCGGCAGCGCCGGCGCCAGATGCTGCCGCCCGAAGCTGACCGGCGCGTTCAGCCGCAACGTGCCGCGCGGCGCGTCCTGCAGGCTGGTCGCCGCCTGTTCCGCCGCTTCGGCTGCCGCCACCACCTCCTGCGCGCGGACGAAGAACAGCTCGCCCGCCTCGGTCAGGCTGATGCGGCGTGTGGTGCGGTTCAGCAGCCGCACGCCCAGCTGGTCCTCCAGCTTCGCCACCTGCTTGGAGACGGCGGATTTGGACAGGGTCAGCTTCTCCGCCGCCGCCGAGAACCCGCCTTCCTCCACCACCCGGGCGAAGACCAGCATCGCGTTCAGATCCTGCATATCGGCCACATCGTTTCTGTCTGGAAACAGTATTGTGCCATGAGCCGGATTTAAGCGACAGTCCTTCCGCGCTATATCCTGGCCATCAGATCGGTCCGGCCGTCAGGCGGCCACAACAGATGCGAAGGAGCAGGTACATGGCGAAGGTTCTGGTTCTCTATTATTCCTCCTACGGCCATATCGAGACGATGGCGAAGGCCGTCGCTGAAGGCGCCAAGGGCGCCGGTGCTGAGGTCACGGTGAAGCGCGTGCCCGAGCTGGTGCCGGAGGATGTGGCGAAGAAGTCCGGCATGAAGCTGGACCAGGACGCTCCGGTCGCCAAGCCGGACGAGCTGGGCGACTACGACGCGATCATCTTCGGCGCGCCGACGCGCTTCGGCACGGTCGCCTCGCAGATGCGCAACTTCATGGACCAGACCGGCGGCCTGTGGATGAAGGGGGCGCTGGTCGGCAAGGTGGGCAGCGTGTTCACCTCGACCGGTACCGGCAGCGGCAATGAGAGCACCATCCTGGGCTTCATTCCGACGCTGATGCATCACGGCATGGTCGTCGTCGGCGCGCCCTACTCGATCGAGGAGCTGACCGATATCAGCGAATTCCGCGGCGGCTCTGCCTATGGCGCCGGCACCGTGGCCGGGCCTGACGGCAGCCGTCAGCCCAGCGAGGTCGAGCTGACCATCGCCCGCAAGCAGGGCGCTCATGTCGCGGGGATCGCCGCGAAGCTTGTGAAGTAACGTTTTTACGGCCTGCCCGGGCCAACAATGCCGGTGCAGGCGAGGCAAGGAGTGACTGTCATGATTGACGTTCGTCCGTTTTCCACCCTAGGCGGTGCCGAGTATGGCTGGCTGAAGGCCAAGCATCATTTCAGCTTCGCCAATTACCACGACATGTCCCGCATGGGCTGGGGCGCGCTGCGTGTCTGGAACGACGACACCATCTCGCCCTTCACCGGGTTCGACCCGCACGGCCACCGGGACATGGAGATCGTCACCTATGTCCGCAAAGGGGCGATCACCCATACCGACCGGCTGGGCAATGTTGGTCGCACCGAGGCGGGTGACGTGCAGGTGATGAGCGCCGGCAAGGGCATCGTCCACTCCGAATATAATCAGGAGCCGGACGACACCCAGATCTTCCAGATCTGGATCATGCCCAACAAGCGCCATGCCGAGCCTTACTGGGAGGCCCGCACCTTCCCGAAGGAGCAGAATGGCAGGCTGACCGTGCTGGCCAGCGGCCGGACGGGTGACAAGGACGCGCTGCCGATCAACCAGGATGCGGCTGTGCTGGGCGGCAGCTTCAAGGCCGGCGACAGCACGACCTATACGTTGGGCAAGGGGCGCTACCTCTATCTCGTCTCGACCGATGGGAAGATCGAGGTAAACGGCACCCGCGCCGAGTCCCGCGATGGCGTCGCCATCAGCGATCTGGACAGCGTCGAGATCAAGGCGCTGGAAGATACCCAGGTTGTGCTGGTGGATGCGCCGGGCCTGGACGCCGTCGCGGCGTAGGACGCTCGTGTCACCCTCTCCCCTGGCGGGAGAGGGTGGTGAGCGATAGCGAACCGGGTGAGGGGGCGGCGCTGTCATTGGCCTTACCCCTCACCCAGCTTCGCCTAACTCGCTTCGCTCGTAAGCCTTCGCAGCCCTCTCCCGCAAGGGGAGAGGGTTTTGTTATGCCAGCGCGCCGCGCGCGGTGACCTCCCACAGCGCCTCGACGCGGCCGTTGCGGATGCCGACGATCCAGTCATAGAGGTTCACCGTCGGGTCGCAATGGCCGGGGATCAGCCGCAGCTTGTCGCCCAGCTTCGGGCGGTTGCCGGGGTTGGACAGCGCCAGCGCGCCATGCTCGTCGGAGGCGCGCACCAGCTCCACCCCCTCCAGTTCATGGACCGTGGGCAGGCCGGAATCGACGCTGAAGGCCTTCAGCCCGGCATCCAGATAGGCGCGCTCCGCCGCCGGGTGGCTCATCACCGTGGTATGGATGAACAGCGCGTGCCGGAAGGTGTCCACGAACTGCCCGCCCTCCTTCAGGTTGCGGGCATAATCCGCGTCCATGAAGACGTAGGAGCCCGCCTGCAGCTCGTTATAGACGCCGGACGCCGCCTCCATCTCGAAGGTGCCGGTGCCGGCGCCGCCGACGATCAGGCAGTCGAGGCCGGCCGCCTTCAGCCCGTCCACCGTCTCGCGCACCATCGCCACCGCCTTGTCGATGGCGGCGCGGCGCTCGCCAATGTCGCGGATATGCTGGGCCTTGCCCTGATAGGCCTGCAGCCCGGCGAATTCCAGATTCTCCTTGGACGCGATATGCCGGGCCAGCGCCACCGCCGGCGCGCCGGGGGCGGTACCGCAGCGCCCGGCCCCAACATCGATCTCCACCAGCACCGGCAGCCGCACCCCGGCGCGCGCCGCCGCCGCATCCAGATCATCGACATTGCCGGCATCGTCGGCACAGACCCCGACCCAGGCGCGCTTGCGCAGGGCGGCCAGCCGGTCCAGCTTCGCTTTGCCCACCACCTCGTTGCTGACCAGAACATTGTCGATGCCGGCACTCACCATCGCCTCGGCCTCGGAGACCTTCTGGCAGCAGATGCCGATGGCGCCCAGCGCCATCTGGCGCTTGGCAATCTCCGCGCATTTATGGGTCTTGGCGTGCGGGCGTAGCCGCACCCCGGCGGCCTGCGCGGCGGTGGCCAGAAGCTGCAGATTGGCCTCAAACGCGTCGAGGTCGAGGATCAGGGCCGGAGTATCCACCTCGTACAGCGGATCGCCAAGGGCGGCGGGGGCAGGCTGGGGCATGGGTTCATGTCTCGCGCGGTGGGAGGCGGGCAGCATTGCGCCGCAAGGGAGCCTAGCCTGCGCCCGCACGGCGTGACAAGCGGCGGCGGGGGCGATAAAGAGGGCGGGGAGATAATCGCCAACAGGCGCGGAGAAACAACAAGTGGACAAGGCTTCCACGCCGCCGGAGACAACAGGATCCGCCGGTGGCCCGGTCGGCTGGCTGTTCGGCAATGCCTATCTGCTGCTGGTGCTGACCACCCTGTCCTGGGGCGGCAATGCCGTGGCCGGTCGGCTGGCGGTCGGCGAGGTATCGCCGATGGCGCTGACCATGCTGCGCTGGACCGGCGTGGTAGTGCTGATCGCGCTGTTCGCCCGCCACCGGCTGATCGCGGAATGGCCGGTGCTGCGCCGGCACCTGCCCTACCTGTTCGCGCTGGGCGCGCTGGGCTTCACCGGCTTCAACGCGCTGTTCTACATCGCCGCCCATTTCACCGTGGCGATCAATATCGGCATCATCCAGGGCTCGATCCCGGTCTTCGTGCTGATGGGCGCCTATGCGGCCTATCGCACCCCGGTCACCGGCCTGCAATTCGCCGGCGTGGCGGTGACCATGCTGGGCGTCGCCATCATCGCGGCGCAGGGCGATATTGCCCGGCTGGCCGAACTTGCCTTCAACAATGGCGATTTGCTGATGGTGCTGGCCTGCCTGCTCTATGCCGGCTACACGGTGGCGCTGCGCAAGCGTCCGGCAGTGTCGGGGCTTGCCATGTTCTCGGTGATGGCGGTCGCGGCGCTGCTGACCTCGCTGCCGCTGGTCGGCATCGAGGCGGCGATGGGCCGCTTCCAGTGGCCGAGCCTGACCGGCTGGGCGGTGCTGTCCTTTATTGCGCTGTTCCCGTCCTTCCTGGCGCAGATCTTCTTCCTGCGCAGCGTGGAGCTGGTGGGGCCGGGGCGGGCCGGCGTGTTTGTCAATCTGGTGCCGATCTTCTCCGCCTTGCTGGCGGTGCTGATCCTGGGCGAGCGCTTCCAGCTCTATCATGCGTTGGCGCTGGCCTTTGTGCTGGGCGGCATCGCCCTGGCGGAACGTCTTCGCCGGAGCTGAGTAGGGCACGACAGAATGTCAATGAAGTTTGCAACTTGACCGCCGTCCGGCGGGGCGCTACCCCGGATGGCAACCACCTCGAATAATCGCGAAAGATACCACCATGAACGGCGCTGAAAGTCTGGTTCGTACCCTGAAGGCGGGCGGAGTCGATGTCTGCTTCACCAATCCCGGCACCTCGGAAATGCACTTCGTCGCGGCCCTCGACCGGGTCGATGGCGTGCGTTGCGTGCTGTGCCTGTTCGAGGGCGTGGCGACCGGTGCGGCGGACGGCTATGCCCGCATGGCCGACAAGCCGGCCTCGACGCTGCTGCATCTCGGGCCGGGGCTGGGCAACGGCATCGCCAATCTGCACAACGCCAAGAAGGCGCGCAGCCCGATGGTCAACATCGTCGGTGAGCATGCAACCTATCACGTGCAGTATGACGCGCCGCTGACCGCCGATATTGAAGGCACGGCGAAGCCCTATTCGCACTGGGTGAAGACCTCCGCCAGCGCCGCCACCATTGCCGCCGACGCCGCCGACGCCATCGCCGCCGCGCGCACTGCGCCGGGCCAGATCGCCACCCTGATCGCGCCGGCCGATGCGACCTGGGAGGAAGGCGCCGGCATTGCCGCGGTGCCGGCGATCCCGGAGCGCGCCAAGGCCGACGAGGCCGCCATCCAGGCCGCCGCCAAGGCGCTGAAGTCCGGCGAGAAGGTGATGATCCTGCTGGGCGACAAGGCGGTCCGCGCTGAGGGGCTGGAACTGGCCGCCCGCATTGCCGAGAAGACCGGCGCCGGCCTGCTGGCCGAGACCAGCAACGCCCGCATGGAGCGCGGCCAGGGCCGTGTCGCCATCGAGCGGCTGCCCTATCCGGTCGATCAGGCGGTCGCCGTGCTGGCCGAGGTGAAACATCTGATCCTGATCGGCTCGCGCAATCCGGTCGCCTTCTTCGCCTATCCGGACAAGCCCAGCCTCATTGCGCCGGAAGGCTGCAACGTCATCATGGTCGCCACCCCGGCGGAAGATCAGCCGGAAGCGCTGGCCCGCCTCGCCGATGCGGTCGGCGCCACGCAGAAGCTGGTGATCCCGTCGCGCGAGCGGCCTGCCATCCCGACCGGCGCGCTGACGCCGGAGACCATCGGCGCCGTGGTCGGTGCGCTGCTGCCGGAAAATGCCATCGTCTGTGATGAGGGTGTCACCACTGGCCGGCGCTTCTTCCCCTCGACCCATGCGTCGGGCCCGATGGACTGGCTGCAGCTGTCGGGCGGCGCGATTGGCGTCGGTATCCCGATGGCAACGGGCGCGGCGGTCGCCTGCCCGGACCGCAAGGTGGTCTCGCTGCAGGCCGATGGCAGCGCCATGTACACAGTACAGGGCCTGTGGACGCAGGCGCGCGAGAAGCTGGACGTGCTGACGCTGATCTTCTCCAACCGCAGCTACAACATCCTGCGCGGCGAGCTGGCCAATGTCGGCGCCAACAATCCGGGGCCGAAGGCGCTGAACATGCTCAGCCTCGCCGATCCCGATATTGGCTGGGTCAATCTGGCGCGCGGCCTTGGCGTCGATGCGACGCGGGTCGAGAGTGCCGAGCGGCTGGCCGAGGTGATGAAGTCCGCGCTGCGCGCCAAGGGGCCGCATCTGATCGAAGTCGTTATGTAAGAAGCAAGCGGGGCAGGCGCCGGAGAAGAGCGCCGCCCCTGCAAGGGGCCGGGAGGAACCGCCCGATGAGCGACCGTGCAGACGCCCTCCATCTGGAGGGCGATCCGCCCTGTGCCTGGTTTCGTCTGGCGATCTCGCTGCTGGTGACCACCATCGGCGGCGTCGGTCTGTGGTCGGTTGTCGTGGCGCTGCCGGCGGTCGAGGCGGAGTTTCAGGTGGCCCGCGCCGACGCGGCCCTGCCCTACACGCTGCTGATGGTGGGCTTCGCCATCGGCGGCATCCTGATGGGAAGGGTGGCGGACCGGTTTGGCGTGCTGCCGCCGCTGGTCGGCGGCACCTGCATGCTGGCGCTGGGCTATATCCTGGCCGGCCAGGCGCAGACGCTGTGGCAGTTCGCGCTGGCGCATGGCGTGCTGATCGGACTGCTCGGCAGCTCCGCCACCTTCGGCCCGATGATTGCTGATATCTCGCGCTGGTTCACGAAGCATCGCGGTATCGCGGTGGCGATCTGCGCCTGCGGTAGCTACATGGCCGGTACGGTCTGGCCGCCGATCGCGCAGCATTTCATCGAAACTGTGGGCTGGCGTACGACCCATGTCGGCATCGGCCTGTTCTGCCTCGTCACCATCCTGCCGCTGACGCTGCTGCTGCGCCGCCGCGCGCCGGAACCGGTGGTCAGGCCGGTGCCGGCAGGTACGCCGACGGTCGCAGTCTCGCCCGGTATCTCGCCGCGCCTGCTGCAAGGCCTGCTGGTGGTGGCTGGCGTTCTGTGCTGTGTCGCCATGGCGATGCCGCAGGTCCATATCGTGGCGCTGTGCGCCGATCTGGGCTTCGGCTCGGCGCGGGGTGCGCAGATGCTCTCCCTCATGCTGGCGACCGGCATTATCAGCCGGCTGTTCTTCGGCTGGCTGGCGGACCGTATCGGACCGCTCTGGACGCTGCTGACGAGCAGCGGGCTGCAGGCGCTCTCGCTGCTGCTGTTCCTGCCGTTCGACGGGCTGGCGCCGCTGTTCATCGTCTCCGCCCTGTTCGGGCTGGCGCAGGGCGGCATCGTGCCGACCTATGCGATGATCGTGCGGGAATATTTCCCGGCATCGGAGGCGGGCGCGCGCATCGGCCTCGTGCTGTCGGCGACGCTGCTGGGAATGGCGGTCGGCGGCTGGATGTCGGGCGCGATCTACGATCTGACGCTGTCCTACGAGGCCGCCTTCCTGAACGGCTTCGCCTGGAACCTCGCGAACATCGCCATCGCGCTGTTCTTCCTGCTCAGGCTGGGCGGTGGCCGGCGCGCGGCGGCGCCGGCCTGACCCTATTCAGCGTGTCACCAGCACCGAGCAGGCGGCGTGGCGGACGACGCGGGCCGCCGTCGAACCCAGGAAGTAATCCTGCATGCCGGGGCGGTGCGAGGCGACGATGATGAGGTCAGCGCCAATCTTGCTGGCATGGTCCAGGATTTCGCGCGATGGGTTGCCATCGCTGACCTGCACGCTGGCGGCGACGCCGCTGTCTTTCACCAGCTTCGCCATCTCTTCCTGCGCGGCCTTCAGGTTCTTCTCGACCAGGCCGGTCGGCAGTTCCGCGCGGACATAACCCGGCAGATCCTCCACCACGTTGATCGCGGTGATCTTGGCGCCCTGATCGGCCAGTTTGGCAGCAACGGCAAGCATGGCCGTGCCCTTTTCCGCCTGCGTCAGGTCGATGGGAACCAGAATGTTCTTGTACATTTTGTCGCTCCTCCTTTTGGCCTCGCTTTTAGGATACCTCTCATATTTGAAGATACGGATTCTCCTGTTACAGACATTGACCCATATCAACCCGGATCATTCCGTCATTTGCCCGTTCAACCATCCTGCGCGCTGGTGCCGGGACCGGCTTTCGGATAGCGTTCCGGGACGGGAAAACAGCCAGGACGGCCCGCCGTGACCGACAGCGCGACACCGATTGCCGATATCCCCTTCAAGGGCCGCGCGCCAATTGATGCGCTGCTGGCGGTGGTGGTTGAGCGGCTGCGTCAGGACGGGGTGCGCGTCATCGGCTTCCTGCAGGAAGATGATTCGGCGAGCGTCGGGGCGGATGCCTGCTCGACCATGCGGCTGCGCGATCTTGCCGGCGGCGGCGTCATGGGTATATCGCAGGATCTGGGGCGGTTTTCCGAGGGCTGCCGGCTCGATTCCGTGGCCCTGACCGAGGCGGCTGGCCGGCTTGAAGCGGCGCTGGAAGCCGGTGCCGACCTGCTGGTGGTGAACCGTTTCGGCAAGGCGGAGGCGGACGGGTCCGGCTTGCGCCCGGTGATCGCGCGGGCAATCGCCGACAATATCCCGGTGCTGGTGCCGGTACGCGAGGATTACGCCCCGGCCTGGGCCAATTTCCATGGCGGTCTTGCGGCCAGCCTGCCGGCCGAGGCGGAGGCGGTGCTGGACTGGTGCCAGCGCGCCGTCAGGCCAGGCCCTCAAGCGGCGCTCTCCTCCTTGTCCAGATAGCGCCGCAGCGCATCGCTGACCAGCGTATTGAGGTTCAGGCCCTTGCGTGCGGCGAGCAGCATCGCCCGGCGGTGCAGTTCCTGGCCGGGCCGGACGTTGAAGCTGCCTTTCAGCGGAATATCGGGGGTGCGCCCCTGTTCGGCGCAGAAGGCAAGATAATCATCCACCGCTTCCTGGAAGGCGGCTTTCAGGCTCTTTGCGTCCGTGGCCTCGAAGGTCACGAGATCGCGGATGAATTCCAGCTTGCCGTGAAACACCTCGTCTTCCTCGCTGAACTCGACGGAGCCGAAATAGTTTTTGTATTCCAGTAGCTTGCTCATATCAGCCCCGCCTCGCCGAGAGTTCGGATGATTTCATCGATCACATACATCTTCACGATGTTGCCGGGATGGGGCTTGTGCAGCAGCAAGGCCGGTGCGGTTTTATGCACAAAGCGCCGCCGCGATCCGCCGGTCTTGCCGGTGGCAACTTCATTATAGCCCAACCCTTCCAGCACTCTGACCAGCTCCGCCCAGGTAAAGTCGCGCGGGCGGGCTTTCAGGCGGGCGACCAGCTTGTCCCGACGGGTCATATGCTTTCAGAACCTGTGTCCAGACGCTTAGGATATAAGCAGCCAGAAGAATGATGCAACCATATTTAGTTGCAGCGTGATTGCTAAAGCGCGTTCAGCGGCAGCTTCAGATAGCTGACGCCATTCTCCTCGGCGGGCGGGAAATGGCCGGCGCGCATGTTCACCTGCACCGAGGGCAGGATGAGGCGCGGCATGGACAGGGTGGCGTCGCGCGCGGTGCGCATGGCGACGAAATCCTCCTCCGTTACGCCGTTATGCACATGGATGTTGCTGGCGCGCTCCTCCGCCACACTGGTTTCCCAGCGGTACTCGTCGCGGCCCGGCGCCTTGTAATCGTGACACAGGAACAGCCGCGTCTCCGGCGGCAGCGCGAAAATCTTCTGGATCGAGCGGTAGAGCTGGCGGGCATCGCCGCCGGGAAAGTCGCAGCGCGCCGTGCCGTAATCCGGCATGAACAAAGTGTCGCCGACGAAGGCGGCATCGCCGATGACATAGGTCATGCAGGCCGGCGTATGCCCCGGCGTGTGGATGGCCCGGACCTCGATGTCGCCCAGCCGGAAGGTTTCGCCGTCCCGGAACAGGCGGTGGAACTGGCTGCCATCGCGCGCGAAGCCGGGCCCGACGTTGAAAATCTCGCCGAAGGTCCGCTGCACCTGGGCGATGGCACCGCCGACTCCCAGGCTTCCGCCCAGCCTTTCCAGCAGGTAGGGGGCGGCGGTCAGATGGTCGGCATGGATATGCGTCTCCAGCACCCACTCCACCGTGAGGCCCTTCGCCTTGATATGCGCGATCAGCTTGTCTGCCGAGGCGGTGTCGGTCCGGCCCGAGGCGGAGTCGAAATCCAGCACCGAATCGATGATGGCGGCCTTGCCGGTCGCCGGGTCGGCGACAATGTGGCTGACCGTGTTGGTCGCCTCATCGAAGAAGCTGTCAACGGTGGGGCGCATGGCGTCCTCCTGTTCTGATGCGTTCAGGATAGCGGATTCAGCCAATGCTGGCGCGGTTCCAGGGCATAAGCTTCAGCAGCCTTGCCATGCCGCAGAAACCGGTTACACCGGCGAAGACGAGGCCGGCCCCGACAAAGCCGCTGAGCAGGATGAACCAGGGCGAGACGGTCGCGGCCAGTACCGCGCCGGCCAGCGCCAGCGCGCCGGCGGCAATCTGCACCTGGCGCATCAGGTCGAGCGGTGCGCGCGGGTTGAAATGCACCGGCAGGCCGGCTTTCTTCCAGCCGTCCAGCCCACCGTCCAGCACATAGGCCTCGTGAAAGCCCTTCGCGAGCAGCCGCGTGGCGTTGAAGGCGGTGCGGTTGCCGCTGCGGCAGGTGAAGCAGACCGGGCGGCGCTGCTCGGCCGTCAGATCCTCGGCATCGATGGCGTTCAGCGGAATCAGCCGCGCGCCCCTTATATGCTCGCGGGCATATTCGTCGGGTTCGCGGATGTCGATCAGCAGCATCTCGCCACTGGCAAGGCGCTGCTGAAGGGCGTCAGGGGCAAGGGGGCGCAGCATATGAACTCCTTATATGCAATTATTTGAAGATATATAATGCCGACTCGCTTTCCCGCAAGCTTTTCGTCACCCGGCAGGCTGCCTTGCACAATTTCTTGTCGAATTCGTGCAGGAGAGTACTCTTAAAAATAAAAAGACCATCGGCATGAGGGAGAAGGCCCCTGCTGGACCGGCAAGACACTGCGGAGGCGTCCGGCGGTACGCGACGCACCGTCACGACCATCGCGATGACGGGGCTGGCCGCCGTTTTCATCGTCACGTTGCTGGTAACCGTTTCCTTCGGCCTGGCCGGCATCTGGTTCGTCGATGTGGCGCGCTCCTACACCTCCGGCGCGAATTATTACTCCCGGTATCAGAAGGCGGCGGTGCTGGCCCTGCTGCGCTATGGCGAAAGCCGGGACGCGGCGGATTTTGCTGCCTACCGTGCTGATATGGCCGTGCCGCTGGCCGACCGGTCGGCCCGTCTTATCCTCGAAGACCCGGACCGCCCGGTGCGGGACAGCTATGCAGACCTTGCCGCCGGCCTGAACCACCCTGGCGATGTGCCCGGCATCGCCTGGGTCTTCCGGCTGTTCGGGGATTCAGCGCTATTGCAGCCCAGCGTGAAGAGCTGGAGCGAGTCAGACGCGCTGCTGCTGGAGATCGAGCAGGTGGCCGCCGACATGCATGAGGCGATCCAGGAAGGGCCCTGGAATCGCGAACGCAATGCCGTCTTCACCACAAGGCTGCTCGCGATCGATGCGCGGATGACCGAGGTGCAGGACCGGTTTGCCGAGCAGGTAAACGCAATTGGGCGTGCGGTCCGGCACTGGTTCGTCCTGGGGCTGGTCGTGCTGGGGGCGCTGCTGGCCCTGATGACGCTGATCTACGGCAAGCGGCTGCAACGGCGGCTCGCCGGCCTGGAAGCCGAGGGGCTGGAGCGCGAAGCGCGCTTCCGGGACATTGCCGACATGTCCGCCGACTGGGTGTGGGAGACAGACCGGGAAGACCGCTTCGTTTATTGCTCGGAACGGCTGTTGCTGGTGACGGGATTGCCGCTGTCCAGCTTCCTGGGGCGCAAGCGGGCGGAGCTGTTCGGCACTGGCGACGAGAATGCGGAATTCCGGCGGGAATATCTTGCGGCTATAGAGAGCCACAGTTCGTATCGCGACCTGGAATATACCTTCCGGATTCCGGGCTCCCGGTCAGACCGGGAGGGCAATATCCGGTTCCGCATCAGCGGCGTGCCGGTATTCGACCGGCGCGGGCGGTTCAAGGGTTATCGCGGAACCGGCCGGGATGTCACCCGCGAGGTGGCGATCCGGCGCGAGATCGAGGAGCAGCGCGAACTGCTGGAAACCGTGCTGCTGAACCTGCCGCAGGGGCTGGCGGTCTTCGATGCGGAGGCACGCTTGCGGTTCTGCAACAGCCCGTTCCAGCAGATGGTGACATTGCCCGATGATCTGTGCCGGGTTGGCACGGCGGCGGCGGATATCCTGAGCTATCTGACCGAACGCGGGGAATATGGCCCGCCAGCGGATGTCGCGGCGAAGGTCAAGGAACGGCTGGACTGGTTCCGGGCCGGCACCGACCCCTACCAGCACCGCCGGCCCAATGGCGTGTTCCTGATGGTGCGCAGCATCAGGCTGCCCTCCGGCGGTTTCATCGTCACCTTCATGGACATCACCCAGCAGCGTTCGCTGGAAGAAGGGCTGGTGCGCGCGAAGGAAGAGGCGGAGCTGGCGAACAACGCCAAATCCGAATTCCTGGCCAATATGAGCCATGAGCTGCGCACGCCGCTGAACGCCATCATCGGCTTCTCGCAGATGATCGAGCAGGCGATGTTCGGCGACCTGCCCCCGCGCTATCGCAACTATGCCGGCGACATAAGGCTCAGCGGCGAACATCTGCTGTCGATCATACAGGACATTCTGGACCTCGCGCGCGTCGAGTCCGGCAAGCTGGATTTCGAGCAGGACCATATCGACCTGCATCGTATCGCCGGGGAGTGCTGCACCATGCTGCGCCCCGCGGCTGACCGGGCACAGGTGAGGCTGGTGAACGCCATTCCGGCGACTGCGCCCGCGCTGCTGGCGGATGAGCGGAGAATCCGGCAGATCCTGATCAACCTGATCGGCAATGCGATCAAATTCTCCAGGCCCGACAGGGAGGTTACCGTAATGATAGGCGAGGAGGCTGAGGCGCTGATCCTGTCTGTAGTCGATCACGGGGTCGGCATGACGCAGGAGGAGGCACGCCTCGCTTTCGAGCCCTTCGTGCAGCTGAAGATGGGCATGGCGCGC
>NZ_JAKUSO010000110.1:0-4738 GCF_022449305.1 Oceanibaculum sp.
GCGCGTCCGGACTGAAGCGCGCTATCTGCCAGCTCCGGGATGGTCTCAAGCGGATCGTCGAAGGCGAGCCCCATCAGGTCGGCGAGATCTTCCTGCTTTATAGAGAAGCCGGGCTTTCGGGTGGCGAACCTTTTGTAGGCCAGAAAAATCTTTCCGGCCGGGCCGGGATCGTCACCCGAGGCTGTGAGCAAAACGGCGTCACGCAACGCTTGTTCGTCCTCGTTGCGGCCGGTCAGTCGGACGGCGGAGACGGCAGATTTCAGGGCCTGCCGCTCGCGCCAGCAACCGGCCCAGCTTGGTTCCGATCGAACAAGATCATCCAGCGATTTCAGAGCGATACCGGCGGAGAAGGCGGCATCGGCTTCGGTGGCATCACGCCCGCGCGGACGGGCCCATCCCGGCAGGAGGGCGGTGGGCGTGATAGCGTTTGTAGATGTGGCGGCGCGCGAATCCATGGCGATGAAGCTACAGCATAAGAGCGGTTAGTGCCAGAAGAATCGGCATAAACCGCACCACTTGTCTTTTCTTTATAATGATTGATAATTGTGACTTGGCACTTAATAATGAGACTGCCATCCCAACAATCTCATATGTTTAGAGCGGCACCTAATTTGAGAACGGGCAGTTAATTTGATAATCAGACTTGGATTTTGTCACTTTATGTGAGATTGACACTCTTGGATGTTTTCATCGAGAGCCTGCCATGACTGACCTTTTCCCCGCCGAGATAGACGAGGTGATTTGGG
The DNA here is from genome assembly GCF_022449305.1 of Oceanibaculum sp. Classification (NCBI taxonomy): domain Bacteria; kingdom Pseudomonadati; phylum Pseudomonadota; class Alphaproteobacteria; order Rhodospirillales; family Oceanibaculaceae; genus Oceanibaculum; species Oceanibaculum sp. The sequence continues at coordinate 747 of NZ_JAKUSO010000110.1, forward strand.
ACGAAGCGTCCAGGCGAGCTGACGCGATTCGCGGCTTCCTGAAGCGTAATCCTGAAGGCGCGACGGCCGGAGATGTCGCCGAACTCGCGGCCGAGCTCGATCTGAGCCGAGCCACTGCATACCGGCTGATCAAACTGTTCCGCGCCGGCGGAACCGTGCTGTCTCTGGTGGACCGCAAACGAGGACGCCCCGAGGGTCATCGTGCCCTGGACGAGAAGCGAGAAGAAATCATCCGCGCGACGATAAGCGCATACTACCTGAAGCAGACCCGGCCGACGGTTTCGCAGCTGGTCCGTGACGTGCAGACAAATTGCATGTCGGAGGGGCTCAAGCCACCGCATCGCCGGACGGTAGTGGCACGCCTCAAGGACATCGACCTCCAGAAGCGTGCAAAGCGCCGCGGCGAACAGAAGATTGTGAAGGCGACAACGCCTGTTCCCGGGTGGTTCGGTGCATCACGCCCCCTGGAAGTCATCCAGATGGACCATACGAAGGCTGACGTCTTCGTCGTCGACGAGGAGACCCGGCAGCCGCTCTGTCGACCGTGGCTGACGCTGGCGATGGACGTCTGCAGCCGCATGGTGACAGGGTTTTATCTCACGATGGAGGCCCCGTCCCGGCTATCCACCAGCCTGTGCCTGTTGCACTCGGTCTTCGACAAGTCAGCTTGGTTGAGAGAACGCGAGATCGCCGAGCCGTGGCCCGTTGCTGGCCTACCGGACACTGTTCACGTCGACAACGGCGCCGACTTCCGCAGCCGGGCATTCAAGAGAGGATGCCAGGATGCCGGCATCGCGATCGAGTGGCGGCCGCCGGGTGAGCCGCGCTTTGGCGGTCACATCGAGCGGCTTATTGGAACACAAATGGGAAGGCTGCACCTGCTACCCGGGACAACATTCAGCAATGAACAGGAGCTGGGAGAGTACGACTCAAAGCGGCATGCGGCACTGACACTACGTGAACTCGAGCGGTATATCGCACTCGACATCGTCGGCTCCTATCATCAGTCGATCCACGGCACCCTGGGTCGCCCGCCGATAGCGGTCTGGCGAGAGCACGAGGGGGAGATCCCACTTCGGCTACCGCAGGATCGCATGCGCTTCTGGCTAACTTTCCTGCCTGAGCAGGAGCGAACGTTGCGGCCGACCGGCATTCACCTGTTCGGCCTGCGCTATTGGTCCGCAGCGCTCAGCGCCGACGTCGGGCGTTGCGACCGGCGCCTGCTTGTCAAATACGATCCGCGCGATATGGCGCGCATCTTCGTTCAACGGCCATCGGGAAACTTCGTGGAAGCTCGCTATGCAGATCTGACCCTGCCTTCCGTCACCTTGCACGAGGCGGTGACCGCCCGACGCACCCTTCTGGCGAAAGGACGCCGTGAAGTAGACTCTCGCGCCATCGTCCGCACCGCCATCGCACAGCGAGAGTTGGTTGAGGCGGCAACGAAGAAGACGGCAGCGGCACGACGCGGGATCGCTTCGCCTAAATCAAAAGTGGATGATCGGGGATGGGGCTCGCTCCGAGGTGTCGACTCCAGCAAACCTGTACCCTTTGTCGAGGATACAGATTGAGCTGGAGTGAACATGGACGATGAAGTTTCCCACCTGACCACCGGCGCCGCAGCGCTGCTTTCTGAAACGGACGAACGGCGCATTCGAACGATACGATCACGTCGCTGGGTTCTCTACCCACGCGCCAAGCAGGCGCTCGACCGGCTGAGCGCACTCCTCGACCATCCGCGAGGTACGCGCATGCCTTCGGTCGCGATATACGGCGACAGCGGTATGGGCAAGACCATGATCATGAAGCGCTTCCGGGACGAGCACCCGCCGAGCTTCAATCCACTAACGGGCACGTTGAAGACGCCGGTCCTGGCCATGGAGATGACGAGCCGCCCAGGCGAGCGACGCTTCTATGCCGAGCTGCTCACCCTTCTCGGCGCGCCTCAGCGGCCTCGTGCCGACATTGCCCAGATGGAACAGGCTGCATTGCGCATCATGGAGGCCATCGGCGTGCAGGTGTTGGTCATCGACGAGGTGCACAACATCCTCGCCGGATCCTATCGCGAGCAGCGCATCGTTCTGAACACTTTGCGCTTCCTCAGCAATCGTCTGCAGATCTCGCTTGTCTGCTTCGGCGTCAACGAGGCGCGGGAGGCGATCAGCGGCGACGTTCAGCTTGCGCGCAGGTTTGAGCAGTTCACCTTGAGCCGGTGGGCTGCAAACGAACAGTTCGAGACGTTGGTGGCCTCGATCCTGCGCAATACGCCGCTGCGTCGGCCCTCGCTGCTTACGCCGAAATCGTTGCGACGGATTCTGCAGATCACCGAGGGTATCACGGCAAACATCTTCCACATGATCAACAGCCTGGCCGTCGAAGCCATCGAAAACGGCTGCGAGCACATCAACGACGAAGCAGTCGAGAACTGGGAGCCAGAGTTCGATGCCGAGGCGGCGTTCGCATGAGTGAGAACACGCCTCCTCGACCGTTGCCGGTGGTGTTGTCGCGCCATTCAGACGAACTCCTGTCATCCTGGATCGGTCGGCATGCCGCCTTCTACGCGGTCCCGCCGCTGGTCATGCTTCGGCATTGCCTGCCGGAGGCTTCCTCATTGCGAGCGGCAGATCTGCAGCTGACCGGTGATCAGGAAATCCGCCTGGCCAACATGTTTGCCACCGAGCCGGCCGTGATGCGTCGAATGACTTTCGCAAATGTCGCGCGAGCATCGCGTCGTCTCATTGCCACACGGCCAACGCAGGTCTGCACGAACTGCTGCCCTGGTGGCGCTGAACCGGCGCCAATCCTGCGAAGCCAGCATCTGGGGTGGCGCATTAAGTGCCCTTTGTGCGGAGACCAACTCCGGGGTCCCGGTAAGTGGGAAATCCCCTCCCCTTTCCAGCAATATCGGAGTGCCGCTCTTCGTGGCGAAAAGCTGCTCGACGATGAAGCCGAACGTGGCATCGGCACCTGGACATCGCCAACCGAGATTGCCCGGCTTCTTCTGATGCGACGCATTCCAAGACCTTTCCCGCGCGAGCATGACCTTTGGCGCTTCCGTGTGCTTGGCGCAATCATCCCTGATCTTGACCATGTCGTTGCCGAGCAGGGGGAGAATCTGCCCACGCCTGCAAAGCCGACCCTGCCTCTTCACATGCGACCGGCTCTGCTGGCAGGGGTAGCCATCGTTGAACGTGCTGGACCAGAGATGCTCCAGATGCTGAGTGGTCACATGATGGGCGACAATCGCGTCCGGTTCAGTGACGCCGCCGAGAGCATGATAGCTCGAACTCCTACGTGGAAAGCTTCATCACAGATGCACTTAATTTGAGAATCTGACTGCCAATATTCTCAAATTTAAATGCCAAATTTGGGCCAATTCGACGCATTCTTACAATTAAGTGCCAAGCGACAGCTGGATCTCCAGTTCGGTCGTCGTGTCACCGAAGGTCGATGCCCATGCGTCGAACTCGTGCAGACCACGTTCGCGCAGCGCTTCAAACCCAAGCAGGCGCTGGACAGAGAACATCTCGCCCAACGTATTGGTAATCGGCGTACCAGAAGCAAGCACCAGCGCGCGGCCGGGGTTCTTCGTCTCGATGAAGCGGGATTTGACATAGAGATCCCAGGCGCGCTGCGAGCCATTCGGATCGATGCCCTTCAGCGTCGCCATATTCGTCGCGAAGGAAAGCTTGCGGAACTCCTGCGCTTCGTCGACGACGATCTGGTCGACGCCGATTTCCGAAATCGTCAGCAGATCGTCCTTGCGGGTCGACAGCGCCTCCAGCCGCTCTCTCAAACCCTCCTTCAAACGCTCGAGCCGCTTGCGAGATACACGGTCATCCCGGTCGAGCTTGGTCTGCAGATCCTCCTGCATCCGTTCCTGTTCATCGACCAGGGCGACCGTCTCCTTGGTCTGGTTGATCTGGGTCTGAAGCGAAGCGTTCTCTGCGCGCGCTGTCGACAGCTGAGCGTGGACGACCATGTAGAACACG
>NZ_JAKUSO010000111.1:0-4652 GCF_022449305.1 Oceanibaculum sp.
CTGCGGCGCGCGGGAATACCGGTGAAGCGCTCGTAATGGCCGAGGTCAAGGTCGGTTTCCGCGCCGTCATCGGTCACGAACACCTCGCCATGCTGCAGCGGGCTCATCGTGCCGGGATCGACGTTCAGGTAAGGGTCAAGCTTGCGCAGCCGGATGGCATAGCCGCGCGATTGCAGCAGCGCCCCAAGCGCTGCCGACGCCAGCCCCTTGCCGAGAGAAGAAACCACGCCGCCGGTAACGAAAATAAAACGCGTCATGGACCTGCAAACTACATCAGAAAAGCCCAACCGTCATGCGACAAGTTGGGCTTGTAGGAAAGGACGGGCGCGGCAGGAAACCGTGCCCGGCGAGAAAGCAATGAACCGGCAAGCCCGCTTACTGGCTGACCGGAGCGCGCGGCGTGGCCGGCGCTGTATTCCCCTGCGGCGCGGCAGGCGATTGGGTGCCAGCCGGCTGCGTCGAGATATCGTCCACGATGGAACGCGGTTGGCTGTGCCCACCCGCCAGGATCGCCAGAACCAGGCTGGTCCCCATGAAGCAGGCAGCCAGGATCGCCGTCGTGCGGGTCAGGAAGTTGGCGCTGCCGCGTGCGGTCATGAAGCCGCCACCACCGCCGCCGCCACCGCCGATACCAAGTCCGCCGCCTTCGCTGCGCTGGATCAGAACGATGCCGATCAGCACCAGAGCCAAAAGGCTATGGATGACCAGGATGATCGTGGTCATGAAAAACCTGCGGGTTGCCTAAAGGATAAAGATTGCCGGTGTTGTACCGTCTCGGACGGCAATTTGCTAGCCGCAACTTTGGCAGATCGCCCAAAAATCCCCGTGGGATAGGCTGGCCCCGCCAACCAGCGCGCCATCAACATTGGCGACCGCCAGCAGCTCCGCCGCATTGCCCGGCTTCACCGACCCGCCATAGAGGAGGCGCACGCCGGCCGCATCGCTGAGAGCACCACCCAGCGCCTTGCGGAGTGCGGCATGCATCTCAGCCACCTGTTCCACCGTCGGCGTGCGGCCGGTGCCGATGGCCCAGACCGGCTCATAGGCAACGACAAGCGTCTTCGCTGATGCCCCCTGCGGCAGCGAGGCCAGTAGCTGCGCGACCACAATCTCCTCCGCCTTGCCGGAATCGCGTTCCGCCTCGGTCTCGCCGACGCAGACGATGGCGACAAGGCCGGCGGCCAGTGCCGCCTCCGCCTTCGCCTTCACGGTGGCATTGTCCTCACCATGCAGGCTGCGCCGTTCGGAGTGACCGACAATGACATGGGTGCAGCCGGCATCCGCCAGCATCGGCGCCGCCACATCGCCGGTGAAAGCGCCCGACGACTTGGCGTGGCAATCCTGCGCGCCCAGTGCCAGGCCAGTCTCCCGGCACAGCGGCGCCAATGCGCCCAGCAGCGTGAAAGGCGGGCAGACCAGTACATCGCAGACCGGCTTCGGCGTGCCGGAGAGGCTGCCGCCCAGCGCGCGCACCAGCGCCTCCCCTTCTGCCTTCAGCAGGTTCATCTTCCAGTTGCCGGCGATCAGCTTGCGTGGCGCCATTTGCTGCCCTCCCGTCAGGTTCGTCGGTTATGTCCATCACTTTCGCGGGCGGTTACTAACATGCCTGTCGGGGATTCTGCCAGTCCGCGCGCAACTCCCCACGGAAACCGGCCCATTTCAGGTTGCGGCGGAAAGGGCGCCCCCTCTATGATGCCCGGCCTCTCCGGCCCGATTGGCTGTGAGGTCCGTCCGGGCGGTTTCCGGGCAGTTTTTTGCTTAACCGAAAGCCTAGAACGACCATGCTGCAGTCGATCCGAACCAAGACCGCGTCCTGGCTTGTGAAGCTCCTGTTCGTCCTTCTGGTCCTCAGCTTTGCTGTCTGGGGCATCGAGGACATGTTCCGGGGCGGCAACACCAGCGACATCATCATCAAGGTCGAGGATATCGAAATCCCGGCGCGGCAGGTGAATGAGCGGCTGCAGTCCGAGATCGCCACGCTGCGCCAGCGCTTCGGCCAGACCATTACCACCGAACAGGCACGCCAGCTGGGCCTGCTCGACACGGTGATCGACACCATGGCGACCGATGCCGTCTTCCTGGCCTTTGCCCGCGACCGCGGCATCGTGGTGACCGATGCGATGGTGCGCGAAGCCATCGCCGCGGAGCCCGCCTTCCGGGGTCCGGACGGCAGCTTCAGCCGCGACCAGTTCGTCGCCGCCCTGCGCTCCGTCGGCATGACGGAGGATGGCTATGTGCAGACGATGCGCCGCGAACTGATGCGCCAGAACGTCATCAATGCCACGCTGGCCAGCGCCTCGGCCCCCGACATCCTGGTGGACCGGCTGTACCGCCACCGCGCCGAGAAGCGCGTTGCCGACCTGATTTTCGTCGCCAACAGCAGCATGCAGGATGTGGCCGCGCCGACCGAGGCGGAGCTGGTCGAGTTCCACAAGAACAACGAACGCCGCTATCTGGCGCCGGAATACCGTTCTGTCAGCTATGTGACGCTGACGGCGGCAGCGCTGGCCGCCGAAACCCTGATTCCCGACGAAGACCTGCGCCGCGAATACGAGGCGCGGGCCGCCAGCTACGCAACGCCGGAAACGCGCGACCTGTCGCAGATGCTGTTCTCCGACGAGGAAAAGGCGAAGCAGGCCGCCACGGCCCTCGCCAGCGGTCAGGATTTCGCCGCCGTGGCACAGGAACTGGCCGGCATGGGGCCGGGCGACCTGACCCTTGCCGGGGTTTCCCAGGGCGACCTGGTCGGTGGGCTGGGCGATGCCGTTTTCGCCCTGCCGGAAGGCGGCGTGACCGAGCCGCTGAACAGCCCGTTCGGCTGGCACATCTTCCGCGTCGATAGCATCAAGCCCGCCTCTACCCGCAGCTTTGACGATGTGCGTGAGGAACTGCGCGCCGAGATGGCGCGGGAACGCGCGCTCGACCAGCTCTTCGAGATGGCGAACCGTCTGGAAGACGGCTTGGCCAGCGGCGCCACGCTGGAAGAGACCGCGCAGACCCTTAACGCCCCGGTCCGCAAGCTGGAAAACATCACCCGAGCCGGCAAGACCGCCGAAGGTACGGACGTGACCGACCTCCCTGCCCCGCAGCGCTTCCTGGAAGCCGCCTTCCAGACCGCCGAAGGCCAGCAGAGCAACACGATCGAAGGCCAGGATGGCAGCTTCACCGTGCTGCGTGTCGATAGTGTTACCGAGCCGGCCGTGAAGCCGTTCGAGAGCGTGCGCGAGCAGGTCCGGGAGGATGTGCTCGCAGAACGCCGTGCCGAAGCAGCGAAGCAGAAGGCCGAGGCACTCGCCGAGCAGGTGAAGGGCGGCACCGCCATCGCCGAGGTGGCCAGCACCGCCGGCATCTCCAGCGCCACTACCGCCCCCTTCACGCGCGACGGCCAGGGGCTGGAAAACCTGCCCCGCAGCCTGGCCTCCGCAGCCTTCCGCCTTACCACCGGTGCGGTGCAGGTGGTCGGCTCGCAGGACGGGCAGTATGTGATGGTGCTGAAGGAAATCCGCCCGGCCGATCCGGCACAGGCGGAGGAAGGCGCCCTCGACCAACTGCGCCAGGCGCTGAACCAGGGCATGGGCAACGACCTCTATGCCAGCCTCACCGCCGGCCTGCGCCAGACCTACCCGGTCGAGATTGACCGGGCCGTCATCGACCGTTTCTTCTGATCCCACACCCCAGATCGAGCCACAGACCGAGCCATGACCACCTTTCCCGATCGCGACGCCTTCATCCGGACCTACGAAGCGGGAAAGCATCAGCTGGTCTGGACCACACTGGTCGCCGACCTGGAGACGCCGGTTTCCGCCATGCTGAAGCTGGCCGATGGCAGCCCGAACTCCTTCCTGTTCGAATCGGTGGAAGGCGGCGCCATCCGGGGGCGCTATTCCATCATCGGGCTGAAGCCGGACCTGATCTGGCGCTGTGAGGGCGAGGAGGCGGAGATCAACCGCCAGGCCCGTTTCGACGAGACCGCCTTTGTTAAGGAAGACAAGCCGACGCTGGAAAGCCTGCGCGCGCTGATCGAGGAATGCCGGATCGAGGTTCCCGCCAACCTGCCGCCGATGGCCAGCGGCCTGTTCGGCTATATGGGCTATGACATGGTGCGGCTGATGGAGCATCTGCCGAACCCGAAGCCGAAGCCCTATGAGGTGCCGGACGGCATGTTCGTGCGCCCGACCATCATCGCCGTGTTCGACAATATCGAGGACAGCGTGACGCTGATCACCCCGGCCCGCGTGGAGACCGGCCTTGATGCGGAGGCAGCCTATCGCCAGGCGCGCGAACGGCTGTCAGACGTGATCGAGGATTTCGGCCGCTCCCTGCCCTTCCGGCGGGAGGCAAGCGGCGCCACGGCAACCCCGCCGGAGCCGACCTCCAACACCACGCGGGAGGAATTCCACGCGATGGTGACCAAGGCGCGGGAATATATCCTGGCCGGCGATGCCTTCCAGGTGGTGCCCTCGCAGCGCTTCGAGGTGCCCTTCAAGCTGCCGCCGATTGCGCTCTACCGGTCGCTGCGGCGGCTGAACCCCTCGCCCTTCTTGTTCCTGCTCGATTTCGGCAAGTTATCCATCGTCGGCTCCCCCCCCGAAATACTGGTGCGGCTGCGCGGCGACACCGTGCCGCTCCGCCCCCAGGCCCGCCCCCGCCAC
>NZ_JAKUSO010000112.1:0-4552 GCF_022449305.1 Oceanibaculum sp.
GATCGACTGATGATAGGAGCCGACGATGTCGAGTGCGATATACCGCTCGAGTTCACGTAGTGTCAGTGCCGCATGCCTGCGGCACGACAATCAAGATGAGATTCCGCGACAAACAGGATGAGACGTTGCGTCGTGCGTGTGTCGTAGGGAGGGCGTAGCCCGACCGGAGGCACACGCACGACGCTTCGCTCGTTTTTGGGGTCTGTGATCGCGGTCGGCCCGGTAGGCTTGTGGTTTTCAGGAATGGAGAACCATCTTTGTGCCGGGGCGCCATGTAACCGATCAACAGACGAGACTTTTCATGAAGCTGAGACAGGACCACCCCATCGAAGTCGCCGCGGCCAGGGCCGGGATGAGCCGGGCGAGCGGATACCGCATTTCGAAAGATCCCCAACTGCCATCGCAGAGGGCGCAGCCGCGAGGCCGGCGGCGCCCGGACCCGCTTGAGCACATTTTCGACGCTGAAGTCGTCCCGCTTTTGCAATCAGCCCCAGGTCTTCGGCCGGTCGCAATTTTTGAGGAGATGCTGCGCCGCCACCCTGACCTGTCGCCGGGTATCCGCCGGACGCTGGAACGGCGGATCCGGGCCTGGCGGGCGGTGCATGGCGAGGAACAGGAGGTGATCTTTAGACAGGTTCACGAGCCCGGCCGGCTCGCACTGTCGGATTTTACCGACATGGGGGCGCTCGACGTGACCATTGCCGGTCAGCCCCTGGATCACCTGCTCTACCACTTCCGCCTGCCGTGGTCGGGCTTCGAGCATGCCCATGTCATCCTCGGCGGAGAGAGCTTTGTCGCCCTGGCCGAAGGATTGCAGAATGCGCTCTGGTCGGTGGGCGGGGCGCCGTCTTCCCATCGCAGCGACAGTCTGTCGGCGGCTTTTCGCAACCTCGATGCCGACGCGCGGGCGGATCTCACGACGCGCTATGACGCCCTTTGCGCCCATTACCGGATGACGCCGACCCGCAACAACAAGGGGGTGGCGCATGAGAACGGCTCGATCGAAAGCGCCCACGGCCATCTCAAGAGCGCGATCCGGGATGCGCTGTTGATGCGCGGCAGTGCCGACTTCGACGATCTCGATGGCTACCGCGCCTTCATTGACGAGATCGTGGGGCGCCGCAATGCTGCCCGCGGCAAGCGTATCGCAGCCGAACGGTCCTATCTGCAGGGGCTGCCCGCGCGCCGCACCACGGACTTCGAGGAGGTGATCGTCACCGTTTCCAGCACCGGCGGCTTCACCTTGCGCAAGGTCTTCTACACCGTGCCCTCCCGCCTGATCGGGCACAGGCTGCGCGTGCGCCTGTTCGACAATCGCCTTGAGGTCTTCACCGGCGGCACCCACCTGCTGACCCTGCCCAGAGGGCGGGCCAGGGCCAACGGCAAGCATGACCAGGTCGTGAACTATCACCATGTCATCCATTCGCTGCGCAGAAAGCCCATGGCGCTGTCGAGGCTGATCTATCGCGACAAGCTCTTTCCGCGCCAGGAATACCGCCGGGCCTTCGAAGCGCTCATCGACCGGCTGCCCGAACGGCAGGCCTGCAAGATCACAGTCGAACTGCTTGCCCTGGCGCATGATCGCGGCTGTGAGGCGGAACTGGCCAGAGAGCTGAGCCGGGTTCTCGGGGACGGTGGACTTCCGGACCTTGTCGCCTTGCGAGGGAAGTTCACACCGCACGCAGGCAGTCTGCCGGCCGTCACCGTGCAATCCGTGTCTCTGGACAGCTATGAAGCGCTTGTCAAAACGGCGGATGCAGCAGGAGTACCGGCATGACGAACGCCCATACCGTCGATGAGGCCCGCCTCTCCATCATGCTGAACGACCTGCGGCTGCCGACCATCAAGATGCTCTGGCCGCAATTTGCCGAACAGGCTGACCGGGAGGGCTGGCCGGCCGCCCGCTTCCTGGCCGCCATTGCGGAGCACGAACTGGCCGAACGCGCCCACCGCAGGATCGCCCGCCATCTTGCCGAAGCGCACCTGCCGCCCGGAAAGACAATGGACAGCTTCGACTTCGACGCCGTTCCAATGATCTCGAAAGCACAGGTCATGGCCATGGCGGCGGGAGACAGCTGGCTGGCCAAGGGCGCCAATGTCCTGATGTTCGGACCGCCCGGCGGCGGCAAATCCCATCTCGCGGCCGCCATTGGCCTGACACTGATCGAGAACGGCTGGCGGGTGCTCTTCACGAGAACCACAGATCTCGTCCAGAAGCTTCAGGTGGCCCGCAGGGAACTGCAGCTCGAGGCCGCCATTGCAAAACTGGACAAGTTCGACCTGATCATCCTCGACGATCTCGCCTATGTCACCAAGGACCAGGCTGAAACCAGCGTCCTCTTCGAGCTGATCTCCGCGCGATACGAGAGGCGGTCCATCATGATCACCGCCAATCAGCCCTTCGGCGAATGGAACAAGGTCTTCCCAGACCCCGCAATGACGCTCGCCGCCGTCGACAGGCTTGTCCACCATGCGACCATCTTCGAGATGAACGTGGAAAGCTACAGACGGCGCACCGCAATGGAGACAAAACGAAAGAGAGGCAGGCCTGCCTCATACGCGACAATCAACAACACCCCCATGATTGACGCGGAACGACAAACAACAGGCGAAGAAAATCTTGCCAGCGGCAATCAGGATGATAATCTCAAAAATGCCGCGACATAGAATCTCATCCTGATTGTCGCCAGCGTCTCATCCAGATTGTCGCGCTATAGGCGCTGCCGGCCGGCTCTTTGATCTTCACCCTAGCAGGTTTCGGATGCACCCTCGCGCAGATTCTCGTTGCGCGCCTGTTTCAAGGCATCGGTGCGGGGACCGAAGGCATTCCGCTTTTCGTCATCGTCCACGACCTTTTCGAGGGCCATGTCGCGCGGATAGCCTTGCCGCTATATCGTACGCAGCGCTACGCCGCCGATTGAAATAGCAGTTGAAGATCTGCACATTCCTGCGCGACTAGGCTCATTTGCTTGGCGATCTCGCCAACGTCACCTGCCTCCACGGGTCGAGCGTTCGGCAGCAAGTTAAGATGGATGCGCCCTCCCGCAACCGCTCTGCAGCGTGATATATTACCATGTGCTTCAAAACGAAGATTCAGGTCAATGCCGAATTTGGGCGGCCGCCTTCGCCTATGCCAGCCGTTCGGATGCTTGCCCGAACGACCTGCCGTTCGTTGCTCACGGTGAAAGGCACAGGGGGTAGATGAAGTCGGCAGACTCCGCGCGACGCGCGAACGGCCGTCTCAAACAGGCATACGCTTAGGGAGCAGACGCGTAAGGTTTCCCATCAGGCTTATCTCAAAGAGATAAACCGATGAGCCACCGAGCGTTCAGTCGTTTCCGCTCGCGAGTTGCAAGCCTGCCCAAGTGGTATATTTGTCGCCGGTCTCACGGATGTGCGTATAGCGTTTAAGGCTCACCCAGGACCTGTGTCCGCTGACCGCTTCGACATGCGGGATGTTCCAGCCCATCTCGAACAGGCGCGAAATTCCGTCTGGCGCAGATCGTGGAAGTGCAAGTCTTCAATTCCGAATAGCTTGCAAGCCCGCGTGAAGTTCGCTGTGATTGCATCCGGGGAGTAGGGGAATATTTCCGATTTACGCTTGGGCATGCTGTCGATGATACGGATGGCTTGGTCGGGGAGGTCGACCCAGGTATCATTGCCGAGCTTCTCACCCGGGGCTTCATGTGCCTTCGTGCGTCCGATTTCTTTGAGGCTTCTTCAATATAGCGCTCGATGGCTTTGGACGGTGGTGGGGCTCGCGTGTTTAACTTCTCCAGCGCGCCAGGCTTGGCCAGCTCTTTCGCGCTCTTCTTTCCAAGGGGTTGCGGCAGGGCGTTTGGCAAAAGACTTGGTCTCATGATAGGACGTTCGCTCTCGCATCACTCGCATGCGCGCACGGCAGCTGCTGCTGCCAGCTTTGCGTTTGCGTGTTCTGATCGAGCCCCTTGTGATCTCCTGATTTGGTACACGATGTCTATTTGGCACTTTGTACCCAGGCCGGTGTTGAGATTGACGCCTTTGGCACCGAATGAGCGGCAAAGAGGCAGATAAAGAGGCAGATAAAGAGTTCCTATAAGTGGCTGAAAAAACTAAAAAACGAGAGTTTCCAGCGGCTTCCCGTTTTGCTGTGGCACCTATGATCGATTGGACGGATCGGCATTGCCGGTTTTTTTATCGGCAGATGATGACGCGCGGGCAGGTGTATACGGAGATGATCGTGGCCGATGCGGTGCTGCGTGGCGATCGCGAGAGGCTGCTGGGCTTTTCGCCGGTGGAGCGTCCCACGGTGCTGCAGCTTGGCGGGTCCGATCCGGTGAAGCTTGCGGAGGCGGCGGCGATCGGCAGCGATTTTGGGTATGACGAGATCAATCTCAATGTCGGCTGCCCGGCGGACCGCGTCCAGTCCGGTACGTTCGGCGCCTGCCTGATGAAGACGCCCGAGGTCGTGGAACGGGCGGTTTCGGCGATGAAGGCGGCTGCTTCGGTGCCCGTAACGGTCAAATGCCGGATCGGCGTGGACGATCAGGATCCCTATGCGGTGCTTCCGGAT